>CAIMFA010000051.1 GCA_903840185.1 uncultured Lentisphaeria bacterium
AACTTCCAGTTCCGCCGCTTCGTTACAAAGCGCTGCGGCTTTGCTCCTCTCCGGCGAAGCCGGAATTTCTCCCGGATACCTGCGTATAAAAGTACCACTTATTTCTTCACAACTCCTAAATTTTACCGCGCTGTTTTCGCGGCTATCGTTTTTTCAATAATATCAGCGGCCGCGATGTGTCTGCTGTAGAAATTGCTTTGTCTGGCGAACTCTATGCCTTTTTCGCCAATCGCCGGCAGGTTGTCGTTAAGCATAGACAAAAGTGTCTGATTAAGAACCGGCTGTGAAAATGGCTCAGGAATTACCAGCCCGGCACCGGATTTTTCAATATATGGATAATAGCCGCAGGCCGCCGTGCACAGTACCGGGAGTCCGGCGGTCATGGCTTCCAGCAGAGCATTGCCGGCGGCTTCGTTGACAGCCGGGTGTATCATCAGGTCGGCTCCCGCCAGGAGCGCCGGAACATCGCTGCGCCCGCCCAGAAAAACCACTTTAGAAGCAATACCAAGGCTTTCAGCCAGTTTGATGAATTTTCGCGGATTGTCTTTCCCCGCGATCCACAATCTGGTTTTCCCGCGCACGTTGTCCGGCAGGGCGGCGACCGCGCGAATTGAACGGTCAACCCCTTTAGTGATAAAGCCGGAACCGACTTGAATCAGAACGTACTCATCGGCGGCAATCCCTTCCGTCTTTCTTATATTTTCCCGGATCGCGGCTGATTCAGGTGTATGTCGCCGGTCTTCAGGAATTCCCGGCAGCAGCAAATGAAAACGTTGTTCCTGAGTGGCATAGTGTTTGATATAGCTGTTTTTTTGAGGTTCAGCGATATATAGAATTTCAGTTTTTGCGGATGGCGCGAAAACTGCCTTTTCCATATAATAGTATGCCCTGTAACGGGGACTGAACGTCCGGTGGAAAAAGCGGTTTTCCGCCTTTTCAGCGAGACAGTTGTCGCCGGCAAAATATACATCCAGTCCAGGCATCCGGTTGAAACCGATTGTTCCCGCCGGGCGGCTGAATTTCAGTTCATCCTGGAGTTGTTTGTAGAAAGCGATTGCTTTGCCGTGATTGGTCATTCCGCCGGATTTTATAAACCTGACGTCAAAGCCTTCCGGCAATGCGCCGTCCCAGGAGCGGGTATAAATAATCACCTCATGACCGCGTCTGAGACATTCAGCGGCAATGCGGAGAAAATCCCCCTGTAATCCGCCAAACGGAAAATACTTAAAAATACAAAAAGCCAGTTTCATTTCTGTATAACTTTATTTTGGATTATCAGATTCACCCCTGTACGCATTTTTATCATCTGTAATAGTATTTTAATACATCGGTTTATATTGAATAATGTAGTTCCGCAATTATTTTTTTCAACATAATAATCCAGCGAATAATTTACAGATGCGGGCGGGCTTGGCATCAGTCGAAACTCGGAGAATATGGAGTAATATCAAAAGCAGTAAGTTGAAAAACTAATCAGAATGATTATAGTATCCTTTCGGAATAAGCGTTGATTAATGTTACGCGTTGCCGCCGCCATATTCATTGTCCGGTAAAAGCATGGGGTATGCGGTAATGAACCGTAAAATTTACAGGAAGTCAGAGGGTATATCCCGGATTTCTAATCTGTTAAAAGAGGTTTTTTAAATGAGTATTCAATTATTTGTCCCCACTTTCAGAATAGATGAATGCCTGGAGCAGATCCGGGAGTGCCTGGAAAAAGGGTGGACAGGCTTAGGCTTTAAAACAGTTGAACTTGAAGAAAACTGGAAGAAATATACCGGGCTGTCCAACGCGCATTTTTTAAATTCAGCTACGGTTGGTTTGCATTTGGCGGTCAAAATATTGAAAGAGGAAAAAGGATGGACGGACGGAGATGAAATCATATCCACACCGCTGACCTTTGTTTCAACTAATCATGCAATCGCATATGAAAACCTCAAAGTAGTCTTTGCTGATGTGGACGAATACTTATGTCTGGACCCCGAAGACGTCGAAAAAAAGATCACCCCGAAAACCAGAGCGGTCATGTTCGTCGGACTCGGCGGCAATATCGGGCAGTATCGGGAGATTTTAAGTTTGTGCCGGAAACATAACCTGGCGCTGATTATAGACGCCGCGCACATGGCCGGAACCAGAGTTGACGGCGATATTCCCGGCAAAGAGGCGGATGTGGTCGTTTATTCATTCCAGGCGGTAAAAAACCTGCCGACCGCTGATTCCGGGATGATATGCTTCAAAGAAAAGCAATATGATGAGATTGCCAGAAAATATGCATGGCTGGGCATCAACAAAGATACATACCAGCGCACTACTCAGGTCGGCGGAACCTATAAATGGAAATATGACGTGGAATATACCGGATACAAATATCACGGCAATTCCGTAATAGCTGCAATCGGCTTAGTTCAGCTTAAATATCTTGACCAGGACAACTCCTACAGAAGACAGCTGGCGGCATGGTACGATGACCGTTTCAAGCCGTTCAGTGCCAGAATATTGCCAGTTCCGGTGAACTGCGAGTCTTCCAGGCATCTGTATATGATCCAGGTGAACAACCGTGACGAACTCATGCTGGCATTAAACGAGTGTGAGATTTTCCCCGGCGTCCACTATCAGGATAACACCACCTACAAAATGTATGCCTATGCCGCCGGTACATGTCCCGCAGCCCATGAGATCTGCGGCAGGGTTCTGTCCCTGCCCATGCATTTGAGACTGACTAAAGACGACGTGGACTACATTGCCGACAAAGTGATTGCTTACGCCAAACAGTAAAAATACCGGTTTAAAATGAAACATAATTACAGCGTTGAAAATGATAATTTAAAGTTAATCCCGCTTGAGCCGGAACATCTTGAAACGGTACGGGTATGGCGCAATGAACTTAATACCAGAACAAGGTTCATCAGCCAGAATATAATCAGCGAGGAACAGCAGCGGCAATGGTATGCGAACTATCTTAAAAAAGAGGATGACCTGGCTTTTATTATAGTTGATAAAGACAGCGCAAAACCGATAGGGACGGTCTCATTATGCAGCATCAGGCCGGAGACAGGCGAGGCGGAACTGGGCAGAGAAATCATCGGCGATGTGAATAACAGAGGTAAGGGATATGGCGCCTCGGCGCTTAAACTGGTGATTGATTTTGCTTTCAAGCAATTGAATCTTGATGAGGTTTACGGTGAAGTTTTAGCGGACAACGCCGCTTCGATTCGAATGCTTGAGAAATGCGGTTTGACATTTGTAGAAAAATTTGAGAAAAACAATCTAGTGCTCCATAAAATGGTGCTGAAAAAAATATAGTCTATGAATATATTGATAATAGCCCCTTTTGAAGGATGGGTCAAAACCTACCTGACTCAACTGGGGAACGGCTTGTGCCGTATCGGCAATCACGTTGAATATATCAACTACAGACTGCTGGATAAATCACTGTTTTCCTTCCTCAAAAATGACGATGCGATATCCATGCTTAGAAACCGGAATCTGGAGAAACTCCTCAAAAAAAGCAAACCGGATGCAGTTTTATTTGTTATCGCCAGGATGAATTTTGATTTTGAAATGATAAGAACTTACTATAAAGGTAAAATTTTAGTTTACGATGTAGATGGTCCGGCATGGGGTTGTTACAGTGAATTGTCATGGTTGAAACATGTAGACTGTTTATTTACCGCATCCCGTGTCAGCCAGAGAATGCTACAAAAAAACTCATTTCAAGCTTTTTATCTAGCAGGATTTGTTGATCCTGAGCATTATAAAATGATGACTCTGGATAATGATTCGAAAGAGAAATATGGAGCTCCGGTCTCTTTTGTAGGAAGGCCTACTCCCAGGCGAAATGAATTTCTGTCTGAAATCACTGAATGCGGCTTAAAGCTGTGGGGCAGAAAGTGGCATGACGAAACCAAGTGCCCGGTGGAAAAACTCCAGAAATGCAGTCTTTATGATAAAGATATTTTTGAAGATGAAGTGGTAAAAGTTTACAATGCTTCAGATTTGTATGTCAATATACTTAGAGAACCGCTTAATGAATCTTCGACAATCCTTAGTCTGCAGGCTTATGCTGTCCCGAGTTGCGGAACATGCATAGTTCAAGAATGGGTGGAGGAACTGGATGAAGCTTTCGAGGATGGCAAAGAGATCATTTCATTTAAGACCAAAGCTGAATTTGCAGAATCCGTCAAAAAATATTCAAAAGACAAAGACGCGGCCAGGAAAATCGGCGAAGCGGGAAGAAACAGAGTGTTGAAATGCCATACCCACGAACACAGAGCGCATGAATTAATTAATTTTTTAACCAGTTAACTTAATATCTGCTAAAGTCTACAGGATCAAGGTTTTATCAATCTCGCCAACCACTTGTGCAGGCACGCCGACCGCCTTTGAATATTCAGGAATATCTTTAGTTACCACGCTGCCTGCTCCGATGATTGAATACTTGCCGATCGTAATTCCCGGCAGAATTATTGCGCCAACACCGACATAGGCCCCTTCACATATCCTCGTCTCGGCAATTTTATTTTTTATGACATTCTGAAAATGGTTCGGATAGGTCGCATGCGCTAAAATTATGGTTCGCGCCAGCACCGTCACCTTATCTTCAATGATCACTTTTTCCGGGCATGCGTCATCAATTAGTACTCCGGCGCCGATAAACACATCCTTGCCGATGCTGACACCACGGAACCTGTGCAGGCGCACACGCTGCGACGGCAGCATGGGCAACCCGGTAACGGCCTGGATAAGCTTATTGATGACAGCCCGTACTGGTCTCTTACGCGTGTTCTCGCTGGCTTCAATTGTCCCCATGCCTTTCATCAATATTGTTCTCCGTGCTTGATATTTGTTTGTGCGCGGGGAGTAAAAGTACTTCCCCTTACCGGCTTATGAAT
>CAIMFA010000052.1 GCA_903840185.1 uncultured Lentisphaeria bacterium
ATCATATAAAAGGAATAAAAGGAATAATTAATACACGCCACAAAATATCTTTTTATAAAAAAATATGCAATTTTTTTATATTCATAAATACTTTATGTTTAATTATATATGATTATTTAACTCTGTTACATTTCGGAATAATCACATAAATAAAAAGTTTAAGTATTGACTTTAATCACAATATCACCTATAATTTTATTATCACAAAAAAGACCATAATAGAATAATTTGCACAAACTCGTAAAATAAGGAGAACGAATGAAATGGAAAAAACATTGAACCGGAAGAGCGGAAGTAAAGATGGAATTTTTACGCTCATTGAACTCCTCGTGGTGATCGCGATCATCGCAATTTTGGCCTCAATGCTGCTGCCGGCACTGAATAAAGCCAGAGGGACAAGTCAATCAGCTTTATGTAAAAGCAACCTGAAACAATTAGGGTTGGCGTTTCAAATGTATGCGAATGACTCACAGGAATGGTGTATCACCCAGATCACGCCATGGAGTTATGGAAGCGGCTGGGCAGGCGCATACTGGCCGCGCATGTTTAAAGACAGCAAATACTTGAGCGGAAAGAAAAATGTATCATGCCCGAGCGAATCCAATGCACCGGTATATGAAATTGGAGAAACAGCCCACAATCTGACAGGAATACGGTCAAATTACGGGTTAAACTCTGTTTTCGGCATATATCCCGGGCATGCCAGCTATCCGCCCCCCTGTAAAATGACTACCATTACCAGATATAAACAAAGTCCTAACTTGGCAATTTTCGCGGATGCCTCCAACGTTGCAATAGGCAACAATGGCATCTATTATACTGCAACTCTTGAAAATGAGGCAGCCCCCGGATTTCTGGATACTTATACTACCGCGCCTACATATCCCGGTATAGTTTCCGGAAGCGCCATATATCTGCGGCACAGCAAAACCGCCAATATTGTTACATTCAGCGGCTATGTCACAGCGCTGGACTACCCAAAATGCTATGAAAAGACGACGTATTTCAGTCCAAGGAAAAACGCGGCGACTATCACGGAAAAATGATTTTAACATTTGCCTGTAAAAGTAATTCCCAGGATTTTATATCCATCTAAAAATATTTATAAGGAAACAATTGACAATGAAGACTTTTTTTGCGGTTGCGAGGCTGGCCTTTGTATTTTTGTGCATGTCTTTCACAATACGGGCGGGACAGAATGAGTTTGACGTATTCAAGAATGGAACACCGAAGATATACCTTGATATAAATATTGCATCAGGAATTGAGGGAGATGGTATTCTCAAACAACAGGCGATTCCGGATTTTATCCGGTGTTTCAAAACATTGACTGGCAGTACGCTGCCGGAGCAGTCAGGTACCGGACTTGTTCCGCTGCGGGCTGAAATCGTTGATAATCTGAATCTGAAAAATCCGCTTCAGGACAGCATAATTGACGTTTCCGGTAACGGTATCGTGATTAAAGCAAAGAATGCCCTTGGAATCGCGAATGCGCTTTATACCATGCTTGACCGCTGGGGCTGCCGCTGGATCATGCCTGGCGAAATGGGTGAAATCATTCAGTCTAAAGATATACTGAGTCTGCCTGCTGAACAGATTCCGGTTGCAATCGCAATGGACAGCCGGGTGGAAAGTTCCTGGAAACAAGGAGACGAACATCCGGTATGGCGCACCCGCAACCGGATGGGCAGCACCCGCTGGCAGAGCGCCCAGCACTACTGGTTGTATGCATTCCCGCCTGAAACATATTTCAAAGAACACCCGGAATATTATGCCCTGATCGGCGGCAAACGGATACCATCACAACTCTGCGTATCCAATCCGGAAGTCAGGGAACTCATGGCTCAGAAAAGTGTGGCATATTTCAAAACCCACCCGACTTGCGACAGTTTTCCGATGGATCCGGCGGACGGCTTTGATCACTGCCAGTGCGAAAACTGTATGAAACTGGATAAAAATCTGCCGGCGGACGGCAGCGGTTATCCCAATGTTGCGAACCGGGTTGCCGATTTTGCGAATTTCGTTGCTGAACGGCTGGCAAAAGAACTGCCCGGAAAAAAAGTCGGGTATTATGCGTATGCCAATAAAAAACTGCCGCCGGATATAAAGATGCAGGACAATATTTATATTGGCTATACCAGGGACAGCACCTGCCTGATTCATCTTACCCCGAACGATAAATGTCCTTCGGCCAACGCATACTGGGAATTGCTCAAACGCTGGCAGGAAGTCTGCAAAAATATGTATTGTTACGAATATGATCCGGTAAGCTGGATCGGAGGGCTGCCATGTCCAATATATCTTGAACGCGCCGGGGCATTGCAGAAACAACATCAGATGGGAATAAAAGGTGTAATTAATGATCAGGGGCCGCGCTGCGACGCGTCGCTGTTTGTAAACCGATATATGGAAATCAGGTTCAAAGCCAATCCTGAACTCGATCCGCAAAAAGAGCTTAATGACATGTGCAATAATTTTTTCGGCACTGCCGCAGGAAAATACATGTTCGACTATTATATAAAACTTGCCGGAGCGATCAATAACGGGCTCGACTTGAGATTCGGAATTGACGGCTATGAGAGAATATTCACACCGGAAATCGTATCCGGATGCCGGCAGTTGCTGGATAAGGCAATTCAGGCCGCCGGACAAAGCGATGCGATGGTGGCAAAACGCCTGAGAATGGTCGAACTGGAGCAGGTCTATCTGGAAAAATACTGGCAGTTCATCTCAAATCTGAAAAAAGTCGATTATCAGCAGTCACTGGCCGATTCAAAGGCAATTTACCAGGCGATAGACGCGCTGGCGCAGGCAGACAAAAACTATATCGAACCAGTGGATGCCAGGATCCGGATAAATAACGCGGTAAAGAAAAATATGGCTAAAATATTTTTTGAACAGATGGGATTCATCCGCAACTGGACTCTGGCAGGACCGTTTAAAAATAATCAGCACGATGCGTTCATTACCGCTCCGATATTAGATTGTACCAGTAACGGGTTATTTATAAAAGATAAGAAAGTAGAGTCTTTGGATTATGTTTCAGATGAAGGTTTCATTGATTTCAGAAAAGCATTTAAGAATGCGATTACCGGCAATGACGTTTATTATGCCTACGCTACAACCGTAGTCAAATCACCAAGTCAGCGCAATGTCCAGTTCAGGACTGACAGCTTCAATCCATTTAAAGTATGGCTGAACGGACGTGTGGTTTACGAGCGGGCCGGCATTGATGAAGACTGTCCGGACAAGCGCGTCTTCAGTGCAACTCTGCGACCCGGCGAAAACCGTATAGTCGTAATGGTCGCCCAGGATATACTGCCGGAAATAGTCCGCTGGGGATTCTGGTTGCGCATCACCGACGCGCAGGGCAATCCCGATAACCTTACCGCTGCCGGTTCTAAAAAAGAAGACAGAACTGAAATAGATGCCGCCTTGTCCGAAGTAAAAGCCGGAAAATTAACCAACCTGATTCCCTGCCCCGGTTTTGAGGAATTGGCCAAGTTGGAATACAGTTCATTCGGGGTATGGCCTCCGGCAATAAAACCGGACGTCACTCTGGACAATAATGTTGCCTGCGCCGGCAAAACATCAGTTAAATTTACCGGAATCAAAAGCGGCAGTCTCAATCGCTTTTTTCCGGCAAAATCAGGCGAAAAATATCTGGTTGGTTTAGACTGCCTTAATCCCGGCCCGGGAGTATGCTATATTGCCGTAAGCTGGCGTTCCAAAGGGAAATTCATGGAAAATGCCGCACTTAATTATGCGTTTTTCCCGGAAGGCGCCGACTCATGGAAAAAAGCGGCTGGAATTGTGACAGTCCCGCCGGATGCCGATCAACTGGTATATGCAATATGCGTAGACGGTCAGGGACCGCAGGAGTCATGTAATGTGGATAACCTGATGCTGTATAAACTGCAATAACCCCAAATCATATTTAGCCTGAATTATTCATAAAAAATGTATGAAAGACGAACCTGTAATATCTGTTTGAGTTGACAAATTTAATATATATATAAAGACAAGTTCTAAAATTCTGGAGTTCTAAAATTCTAAAATTTTATAAAGTCCTATAGTACGGAAACCTGAAGTCGCAAAATGGAAAATGGAAAATGGAAAATTATTAATCAAAAATAAAAGTAATTGAAATAAGCAATGTTTAAAATTTGAAAGTATTATGTTCAACGACACTCAAAAGTGTCGGAGTCGGTCTAAAATGGTTTAGTTTGTAGCGCCGTCCGTGCCGGACAGAATCCGGAAACTCTCTCGCGGAGCGAGAGCACTACACCCGAAAATATTCTGCACAAGGGTGTACAAAATGTCCAAAACGGGTAAAAAATTGAAAATTGAAAATTGAAAAACAAAATAGCATTATGCTCAACGACACTCCAAAGTGTCGGAGTGAATGTCCAAAATGAAGAAATAGTTTTCTCTGTGCCTTTGTGACTCTGTGGTTAAACGGTTCCGGATGAGGATATCCAGAATGTCCAAAATGTTTGACCGAACTGAAAATAGCGCAATATTTTACCCTTCTTGGCAAGTTGTTACAGTATATTGCGCGTACAAAAGTTTTTTTCTGAGATTATACTTTAATTACATGGAACGATTTTAATGTTCTTAAATATCAATACAGACTTAAGGAAAATGAAAAATGAGTAAACTGGCAATATCCGGCGGAACCAAAGCAGTTAAAGATGGAGCA
>CAIMFA010000053.1 GCA_903840185.1 uncultured Lentisphaeria bacterium
AGAATTCAGCAGAAAATCAGGAGGATAAAGTGGCGCCATTGTGGTAATTTTATCATTGTGGCAATGAAGACCATTCCTGATTGCAAGGCGCGGCGGCTATCAATGGCTGGAAGGGCAGGCTTCACGCTGATTGAACTTTTGGCGGTGACTGTAGTTATTGTTGTTCTGATTGGGTTGGTGCTAGGACTGGCTGGTTCCGTTCAGAAGCGGATGAATGTTGGTGCGACGAAAGCCACAATTGCGACGATTGCCATGGCGCTTGAAAGTTATCGAAGCGACTGGGGCTATTATCCCATCACCACCGCTGGTCGAATTTCTGCCAATGGGTATTGGGAGGCCACGAACAATTGGATTCTGTGGCGTTCGTTGGCCGGGGTGGACGGTCACGGTGTTATTAACCGGAAGAAATACATGAGTTTTCCGTCGAGCCTCGTCCACAGTAATATGGGCGGCCAATCACTTGATGGCAGCACACCGCTGTCACAATACTGGACCAACAGTTTCGGGTTTTCTCCCCTCTCAGCCGGGCTCACGAATGTTTATGACTCCTTCGGGATGCCTTTGAACTACTACAATTCGCCGACCACTCCCTATGCGATTATCAATAATAGCACCATCGGCACCAACTACACTTGCATTGGGTATACAGTGGGGGGGCAGGTCAATGTCAGGTCCTACGATCTGTTCTCATATGGCAGCGACCGGCTGACGTATGTGCCCGGCGCTAACGGAAGAGCCATGCCGGGAGGTTATCCACCCGTGCCAGCGGGTTATCCATGGGAGTGGCCTAGTTCGTATGGATCGTTCAGTACGACACTCCACGGTTGGACGAATGCGACTGCGGCGCTGGATGATATCACCAACTGGGGACGGTGAGGCCATGGCTCCGCACTCTAACTATTGCAAAGCAAACCAACGCCACGCGTTTACCTTAATCGAACTGTTGGTGGTGACTACAATCCTTTGCTTGCTGACAGCGTTGCTGCTGCCAGCGTTGAAAGTCGCCAAGAATTCCGGCTATTCGGTGCAATGTGCGAACAATCTCAGACAGCTCGGCCATCTCCGCTTGCTCTGGTCTGCCGATCATAATCAGTTAATCGTGCCCTACGTTCAACAGTATACTTGGGCGCAGGATTACAACGCTTATCTTCCCCCCTCACTTTGGCCCGTGGGGAATGCAACCAACCCGAACCAGATCAAAGGAATTTGGCGTTGTGAGCTGACCCTGCGTGGCATGGATGTAGTCGGAACGGCGTGGGGGGCTGGCGGACACGGATTTAATGCGTCGTATCTGGTAAACTCCAACCTTGGGGGGAACCCGGTGAATGTCCCCATGGTTCTCCAAGATAACATTCTCAATACCGCAACACTCGGTACATATTGCGACACCATTTCGGTTGGTTTGTATGTTTGGAACAATTGCAACGGAGGTGCCTCAGGTTATCCAGAGCAATTTTTTCATCAGGGCAAGAAAGAGTTTTTGTTTTTAGATGGCCATGTGCAAGCGCTGTCGGTTGGAGAGTCAACAAACATCAATACCACTTGCTCAAGAAAAGATGTATTTTGTGTGATTCAAAAGTAGCGCAGTCGGCAAAACTGTATTGATGGGACTGCTCTCCACACCCTAGTACGAGCTTCCAGTTTGTTTGTGTGATGAATAACATCCAAGAGAACGACTTGGAGTTTGTTATAAACTTTTAGACTTGGTCTATGAGCCGGCCGTCAGCGGTTCGACATGGATGGTCGCCCGCATCGTGTGCGTCTGGCCGGTCGTCAGC
>CAIMFA010000054.1 GCA_903840185.1 uncultured Lentisphaeria bacterium
ACCGGAAATAATGTTTTCTTTGTGCCTTTGTGTCTTCGTGCGAGAAATGGTTTTAACGGTTCTGCACAGGGGGTGTCCAAAATGTCCAGAATGGGGAATAACAATTGAAAATGGAAAGTTGAAAATGAGAAAACAAAACAGAGATACCCTCAACGGGACTCCAAAGTCTCCGGATATGCCATGCAGACATGGTTGTCCAGAATGTCCAAAATAGTTAAGCCCGCTTCGCGGGAGTTGAAAGCGAGAAAAGTGGAAAGCGAGAAAAGTTGGGAAACGGTTCTGTTCAACAGGTCTCCAACGTCTCGGAGTGGTTGTCCAAAATGGTTAAGCCCGCTTCGCGGGAGTTGAAAGCGAGAAAAGTTGAAAGCGAGAAAAGTTGGGAAACGGTTCTGTTCAACCAGTCTCCAACGGCTCGGAGTGGTTATCCAAAATGTAAGGAATGTGACTGGTGACTGGTGAATAGTTAAAAAACTTCGTGTCTTGCTAACTCTCGGGTTAGTCCCGCAACTGCGGGATGCCTTTGTCCGAGAAATATTGTAATGGTTCTGTTCAACGGGACTCCAAAGTCTCCGGATAGGGTGTCCAAAATGTAAAGAATGTGACTGGTAACTGGTGACTGGTGAATAGTTAAAAACCTTCGTGTCTTGCTAACTCTCGGGTTAGTCCCGCAACTGCGGGATGCCTTTGTGCGAGAAATGTTTTAACGGTTCTGTTCAAAGGGGCTCCAAAGTCTCCGGATAGGGTGTCCAAAATGTAAAGAATGTGACTGGTAACTGGTGACTGGTGAATAGTTAAAAAACTTCGTGTCTCTGTGCCTTTGTGCGAGAATGGGTTTAAAAGGATTCTGCACATGGGTGTCCAAATTGTCTAAAATGCGGGATCCAGAATGGGAAGAATGGGAAGAATGAGAAGAATGGGATTGTCAAAGCAGAAACAGGTATCGGAAAACCTGACAATGTCTCTGCTCAACCAGTCTCCAACGGCTCGGAGTGGTTGTTAAAAACAAAGAAAAAGATTTCTCTGTGCCTTTGTGTGGTTAAAAATGATTATACACAGGGATGTCTCCCGCAAATGCGGGATCCAAAATGGGGGCGGAAAACGTGCCTGGGCGGCAGGTCTTAAAAAATATTAAATGCAGAATTGATTAAAAGGATTGATTTTGGCGCAATCACAGCTATTTTGTGAGGCAAACAATCAGATAAAACTAAGGGAAAAGGGGGACTGACAATATGCAGCATCTTAATATAGCGCCGGACAACCACGTGAAAGTGCTTGGAGGCCAGGGCTGGGTCGGCTTGATTGATCACCTCGGCACTGAAACAACCATCGTCAACGCCGCACGGGTATCATTCGGCAGATTGAAAGAGAAGATGGATTACCGGGACATCACCCTGTTGGAATATCTGATTGAAAACAAACATACGAGCCCGCTGGAGCATGTGGTGTTCACGTTCAGCGTTCACTGCCCGCTGTTTGTGCGCGGCCAGTGGCACCGTCACCGCACCTGGAGTTTCAATGAAATATCACGGCGCTACACCGAAGTGGACCTGGAATTTTACACGCCGCCGAGCATCCGGGCGCAATCGGAGAACAACCGCCAGGCATCCGTCGCCAACTCCACGCTGGACCGTCCGGAACTGAAACAGAAGATCTCCGACCACAATATGAAATCGCTGGCGCTGTATGAAGAACTGCTGGCGGCCGGAGTCTGCCGGGAACAGGCGCGCGGCGTGCTGCCGCAGAACATGATGGTCACCTTCTGGGGCACAGTGGACCTGAACAATCTGCTGCATTTTCTTGACCTGCGTGACAGCGAACATGCGCAGTGGGAAATCCGCGAATACGCAGCGGCGATAAAAAAACTGATCAAACCGATCATTCCCAATGTAGCCAAATATTTCGAATCCAAAGGCCAAATCTGGTAAATCCGGGGGCTTATGAGCGGGATTCAACGCATAGCATTGACTATGGGCGATCCGGCCGGAATCGGCCCGGAAATCGCGGTACGGGCGGCAGTATTGTCCAAATTCAGGGATAATGCCGAGATCATTATTTACGGCTGTCCGGATATCATCAATGCGGCGGCGGAGAAATTCAACGGCTGCAGGTATCCCCTGATTCACCAGACCGGCGAACTGAAAATGTCTGAAGTGACTACCGGCAAGGCCGATCCGGTCTGCGGTCTGGCCGCGATGAACGCGGTGATCGCCGCAACTGAAGACGCGCTGGCCGGGAAGGTTGACGCAATCGTCACCTGTCCGATGAATAAAGCATCCGTCAATCTGGCGGGGGTCAAGTTCACCGGCCATACCGAACTGATCGCGGAACTTTGCGGCTGTCAAAGCTATGCGATGATGCAGTCCGCAGGCAGTCTGCGGGTGGCGTTCGTCACCACCCATATACCTTTAAAAGACGCGGCCTCCGCCATCACGGCGGAACGCATTATTGAAGTAGCCGGGCTGCTGAACAATGCAGTCAAAGCCGAAGGCATCGCCAGTCCGCTGCTGGCCGCGGCGGCAATCAATCCGCATGCCGGCGAGAACGGCTATATGGGCACCGAGGACGAGGAAGTCGTCAAACCGGCGCTCCGGCGTCTGCGCGAGCAGGGCATGAGCATTGAAGGGCCGTTCCCGCCGGACACATTGTTTATCGAGAATATCCGGACAAAGTTTGACGGAATCCTGTCAATGTATCACGATCAGGGGCATATCCCGTTCAAGATGCTGGCGTTTGACCGGGGGGTGAATTCGACGCTGGGGCTGCCGGTAATCCGCACCAGCGTTGACCACGGCACCGCGTTCGAGATCGCCTGGCGGGGCATTGCGGACACGGGCAGTCTGGAAGCGGCATTATCTCTGGCAATCGTCAGGGCCGGAACAGCAAAACAGGAAAAAATATAGATGAGCAATAAAAGCCATTCCGGATACAGGAACATGTTTTTATTCCTCATCACCGGTTTCTTCGTCCTGCTGACAATCGCCTTTGTGCTCAGGGAATCCATCGCCCGCTTCGAAAACTCTTCGCTGACTACCGCGATGATCCTTTTTTTCCTTTCAATCTGGTCGGGCGCCGGGGCAATGCTGTCCTGCCGCGCCAACGACCATGACAAGGAGAACAAGTCATTCATTCTGACCGGAGCATTGATCTTTCTGCCTCCGGCCGCCCTGATCTCGGTGCTTTCCGCGATGTTCTTCCCCATGCCGGTGATCGGGATCGTGAACGGGCTGCCGGCGCTGGCGGCCTGCGCCGCCTTCTCCACGATGTGGATCGGGCTGTTCAGCGGCGTGATAATGGCAATGCTGTTTTCAATGAAAAGCAAAGAACGGCTCAGCCGCGAACTGTTCTACTGCACCGGCCTGATAATCGGCGGCGCCGCCTTTCCAATGGTGTCCGACCGTTTTAATTCCGCCCAGGCGATTGTCGCGCTGGCCGGCATACCGGTCATATTTACGGCCATCGTGGCCGGGGTTGAGCATTTCAAGCAGCGCGAATTCAGGGCGCTGCTGTGGGTCATGGCGTCATGCGCGCTGCTGCTGGACGCCTGCGGCGTGTATACCTCGCAGAAGCTGTTCCAGATGTACTGGAAACAGATGCAGCCCGGCTGGAGTTATGTAAAAAGCATCAACACGCCCAACGGCAGAATGACCGTGCTGAGCAAGCCGGGCGGGGAGATGCAGATACTGGATAACGGCGCGCCGCGCTGGCAGCTGCCGCAGGACTCGCGCAAACATATCGCCGGAATGCTGCCGGTAACACTGCAGCCGAACTCGAACAATCTGCAAATCCTGCTGATCGCTTCGCCGTTTTCCCAGATTCCGCAATTCCTGCTGGAACTGCCGCATGTGGCGGAAGTAAATCTGCTCTGTCCGTATAAAGACCTTGTCACGCTGGCGTTAAGCAAGGAAATGCTGCCGCTGGCGCCCGGCCGCTTTTTCGTTTCGTCGGTGCAGCCGGAAGAATACCTGCAGACCACCGAGTCTAAATTTGACATTATCATGATCCTCGAACCGGGATTTATCAGGAACCCCGGCAACTCCCAGTTTTACCGCCTGGCCTCGGATAAACTTGCCGACAACGGCGTCATCGTCACCGTGAATGCAAGCGAAAAACAGCCGGAAGACCTCGCGCCGGAGGATAATCTGCCGCCGCTGAAAAATTATTTCCGGCAAAACATGCCGGTTCCAGGCTGCGCCACCCTTACCATGTCCGCCAACAGCAAGCTGACCAGTAATTTAAGCGAACTGGAAGACCGTCTGGCCAGGGTGTCAGCGCCGCGCGGCGTCATGATGCCGCGAGGGGTTTTGACCACGCTGTATTCCCTGCCGGAAAGTGATCAGCCGCAGCTGTCCCCCAGCCTGGTCGGCGATTTCTTCAACGGCAAACTTCAGAAAAGCATAATGCTCCCGCCGCCGCCCGCCATTATCATGCTGCTGGTCATGTGCATTTCAGTCTACATCACCATGAGGTTCTTTCTATCCAGAACCGGCAATTATGCGCTGGGGTTCGGCACCTTTGAAAACGGCTTTTTCACCATGGGGTTGTTTATCATCCTGCTGATCGCTTATCAGCAGGACAAGGGCGATCTATATGAAAAGACGCCGGTCTTTCTAGGCATGCTGGGCGGAGTTGGATTCGGCCGGGTACTGCTGCGCGTCCCTTCGCTGAAGACGATCATGGCAACCATTTCCTGTCTTTGCCCGCTGCTGCTCTATTTTAATGAAATCGACTTCTTTTATCCGTTGCTGCTGGGGAGTATTTTCTGTCTGGCGGTTTCCGCCGGAATGGCGGAGGAAATCCTGTCGCGGCGGGTGACGCTGATGAAGTATGAATCACTGCCGGCATTGCGTTACATGGGGCACTGCTGCGGGATTGTATTCCTGCCGCTGATTCTATTTCAGTCCAACGGCGTGCTGATCAGCGTGATTCTGCTGCTGCTCCTGAGGCTGCCGCTGCTCTTTTCCGCGATGCCGTACCAAAGGAAATCATAAGTCATCGGCATTTGCAGAAAAATGCTTCAGGTGCTATACTTTATATGTTAAATTTTCGATCTTGCAGAGCATAACTCATCTATTCAAAAACAGGCAATATGAAAGCAACACTGATAATCATAAATGTATTTATCCTGGCCGCGGCGGCATTTGCCGCGGAGCCCGACTTTATGGATATTGCACCTAAAAATGCCACGCCGCCCAATCTTAAACCTGACGAAAAGGTCGACTCGATCCTGGCGTCGGTCAACGGTATTCCGGTCAGTTTGATGGATGTCATCTACGACAGCCGGCGCGAGGAATCCAAGCTCTGCCTGGTTTATAACGGGAGCGATCTGTATCAGGAAGTCCACAAGATGCGCAAGAAGATTCTCAGTGAAATCATCAACCGCTATCTGATCCTCGCTGACTACGATAAGAAGAAGTTTGAGATTCCGGATCAATATATAGAAAGTCTGATTGATGAACTGGCAATCAGCTACGGCTGCGCCACCCGGCATGAACTGGAGGCGAAAGCTAAAAAAGTAGGCTCATCACTGGAGGAACTGCGCAAAAAAGCCAAAGAAAAAATAGCGGTCCAGGTAATGATCAATAATTATTACTACGCCTCGGTCAACCTGACTCCGAAAGAACTGTTTGAATACTACGAGCAGCACAAAAGCGAGTTCTCAACCCCGGCCAGACTTAAAATCGAACTGCTGATGCTGAAGAAAGATCACGAAAAATACGATCAGGCGCTGCAGCAGATCAACGACGAACTCAAATCATCCAGCAAAAAGACATTTACCGCGCTGGTCAAACTTTACTCGGACGGCCCGAACGCCGCCGCCGGCGGCGATCTTGGCTGGATAGACGAGCCACGCCTGCGTCCGGAATTCGCCCAGGCGCTGAAAGGCTTGAAAGCCGGCGACGTCACCGGCGCCATCAATACTGATGAAGGGACTTATTTTCTGCGCCTGGAACAATATGAACCGGGAGTAACCGCCACTTATCAGAAACTGAACGCGGAACTCCGGGATAAAATTGAAAGCAAGTTGAAAGAAACCGCTTACGCCGAGTACATCGAGAAACTGAAGAAAGACGCAATCATCCGATATTATTATTAATCCGGCCTGATCACTTTATACAGGCCGTAGCAATCATCAAACCAGACATCCTCCAGCTTATTCGAGGCTTTCAGCCGGGCAAGCAGGGCGCCGAATTGCATATAGATATCATTATATTCCTCCAGATGATCCGGATTCACGCCTGATGCCCCGACCAAGATATAATCTATCTTCTCTCTTTTAAAAACATCCATGACTTCATCGCCGGACTTGGGAAGCGGAGTGAAATACCGCTCCTGGTAATAAGGCGTGGCAATCACATACGGGCGCGCCATATAAAGTCCACGCCGCTCAAATATAAGCATAATCTTAGATTGCTGCGGCGTCTTTTCAGCTATTGCCGCCATCGCCCGCACAAAACCTTTATCGCGGGTTCCGATTTCCAGATACTTTTCAGTTCCTCTGGGATCACCGAACACCCACCGCCATGAAATGTAATAATGCCGGATATCGTTCCAGTCCAGATTGACAGACGCGCATAGCACCAGCAGCAGCACACAAGCAGCCAGCGACCATTTATGAACCAGCCGGCAGAACTCACGGGTTCCCGCCAGCATCGCTAAAAAGTAAAGCGGCAGGATAAAACGGCTCTGCTGGGACGTGAAAAACCAGAAAAGATAAAAAAACAGGATCGCCGCAACCAGTCCGCAATTTCTCAAAGTCCTGTCATCTTTCCAGGTCTTCAGCATAAACCAGCCGGTCAAAACACAAAAGGCCAGAAACTGCCATCCCATAATAATACCGTCAAAAAGCTTGCCAAACCAGCACAGCAGCGCCGGCGATATAAAAAAGCCGCCGACATCCATAACCCCGAAATGGCTGTATCCCATCGCATAGTGAAACTTGCTCACCGCCAGGACACCGGGATCGGATGTAAACATCCCTGACAGGAACGGGTAGAATGGATTGCCTGTATAGCAGAACGGCCTCAGATAGAATGGGAAAACAAAGATCGCCGCACCCGCAGCCCATGGAATAAGAACATATAACAGCCTTTTTTTCAAATCAGTCACAGGGTAGGTCATTACCAGAATAAAAACCACCGCGGCAACTCCCAGTCCGGTAAGTTTAACGGCGGCGGCTCCGGCGGCCAGAATCCCGCACAGCAGAAACACACTGGCAGTCTTCTCAATCCGCACCACGGACGTGCCTTTCAATACCAGGACAGCGGCGGCAAGGTTCATCAGCATGAACGGTTCAACATAAGCTTCACGCATCATGGTGACAAAAATCGGCGATAAAATAAAAACCGTAAAACACAGCATGACTTTAAATCTTGAACCATAACTCCTGATGACACAGTAAACGGAGAAAAAGAAAATCATATATGCGGCCAGGCAAAGCACCCGCGGCGTCTTAATTCCACCGATCTCTATAGTCAGCCGGAAAAGCAGATGCGGCAGCGATGGAAACGCGGAGTAGGGATTATCCATAAAAACCGGCACTCCCCCTGCCTGGATCCAGCGCAGCGGCAGCGAAATATGATATGTCAGCTCGTCCCAGCAGTAAGGGAAGCAAAGTGCGCTCCCGGCAGCATAAATACCTGTCAGGCACATAATGAGAGTAAACAGACGATTGCGTTTTATGTACGCCGAGAGATATCCGATAAGCGGTTTGACGCGTATAAGAGCCGGAACAGACAAAATCGCCAGAAGAGTCCAGATGACCGCCGGCGATAATATCTTCATGGATCCTCCGGCCAGCGCCAGTAAAGCCAGAAAATCCATCCCCAGAACCAGATTCACCAGAAACGCCGGAATTTGATGGCGCCAGCGGATTTTCAGTATTTTATCCGAAATTAGCCAGCCGGTGGAATATGCCGCGACAAAAAATAAAATCACCGCCGGCAATATCATATAACCGCGACTTAG
>CAIMFA010000055.1 GCA_903840185.1 uncultured Lentisphaeria bacterium
CATGTTCAACGGCGGCCTGGAGGAATATCCCGCCGATATCAGCATTGCCCTGCTTCAGGAGAGAATGCAGCGGGCAACCGATCCCGACCACAAGTTTGCAAACGCAAGCTCTTATGTCCAGAAGCAGATGCTGGAAGTGAAAAAATCCTTCGGAGATCCGGTTCAATCCATTGTTGAAGTTAAATTCAAACGACCGGACATGTTCAAAACAACGATTCTGCGGGACAACCGTCCGATTAACTCCGTGATTTTCAACGGTAAACAGGCATGGTCGGTCAATTATATCAGCCAAACTGTCGCTCCCATCGAAGGACTTCAGTTTGAAACGCTTAAGCTTATCTTTGACATGGGGCGTCCCGGCGTTTCATATACACAGATTTTCAAGGATGTCAAACTTTCCCAGGTCAGAATGGATGAACTTGAGTATTACAAGATGGTATGCATCCCGAATGTCAGCGGACTGGAACCTTATACTATCTATGTCGGAAAAAACAGTTTCCTGCCAAAGAAGCTGGAAACCGTCGAACAAATCAACGGCGTGAATTCAAAATACACCGCAGTCATGGATACTTACGCCATGTATGAAGGCGTGATGATTGCCAAGGAATCCACCACTATTCTGAACGGAATCAAGCAGAACTACAGAGTTATTTTCTACAAACTTAATGCAAAAATAGAAGATTCAGAATTTACCCCGCAATTGAATGAAGAGCAGTAACCGGCAATTTTGACCGGCTGCAGGAATTCAAAATCACAGTCAGGCAATAAGATTTTCAAAACAGTTTTGGAGCAGACATGGCGGATCAGGAACGTGCACAAACCGAGCGTACAGCCTTTACCGGTGTTATCACCTGCGGACTCGGACTTATCCTCAATATCATTTCCGTAATCTTTGCCAACTCCACCGTGCTGGTAGCTGATTTATTCAATTCAACGATGGAGTTCGTCGCAGTCACCATGTCCTGGCTCACCCTGCGGCGGCTGCGGAATGACAGCCGTGCCGTATTCAATTACGGACTCGGCAAAATTGAAAACCTGGCAAGCCTCATCATCGGTTTTTTCATACTGCTGAGTGTGCTGGTCATGACTTTTTTAATCATCAACCGCCTGCTTCATCCGGTACATTTAAAAGGATTCGGGATTGTCCTGGGGCTTGCCTGCACCTTTATTTTCGCCATTATCAACGGGCGCCTCTGGTGGCAGTCATGGCAGCATAAACGTAATGCGCCTTCGCCGATTGTTGAAGCGCAGCTCCGTCTGTTTGCCGTAAAAACGCTGGCCAATACCTGCATGTTTCTCAACTTCGCGGTAAGCATGACAGTGTCTCAACCCTGGGTGATGTATCTTGACCCGCTGACTTCATGCATTACGCTTGCGTTCATGATCAACTGCGGCTGGCATCTGATCCGGCATTCCGTTCATGATTTATTAGACCGCTCGCTGGGTGAACCGCTGCAAATATTGATTACAAAACAGCTGGCAAATTATTTTTACTCGTACAACTCGCTGGACGGAGTCCGCTCCCGTTATTCCGGAAGACAGATTTTTATTGAAATATTTCTGGGCTTTGACGCCGGAAAATCATTAGGTGAAATACAGCTTGTCATGGACGGCATCAAGCAGCATCTGGAAGAAGCAATTCCTCATGCAGAAGTTACAATTATACCACGCGCCCAGTAAAAATTCCTTATTTTAACAGATAAAGAACACTATAACCGAAAACCGCTTGACAAAAGCAAACAGATATTTTATAATAATGTTTGAAACACTTGTTTTAATCTAATGGAGAATTTGGCGATGGATCGTAAAGATAAAATACTCCACGCGGCGATAGACGAATTTACAGACAAAGGCTATCACCTTGCCAGAATCAGAGCCATCTGCGACAAGGCCAAAGCCAATCTTGCGGCAATTAATTATTATTTCGGCGGCAAGGAAGCGCTGTACCGCGAAGTGATTGAGTTTGTGTTTAACATTTCCGATCCGTTTGACCTGGTTATAAAGGACCGGACGCATGAAATGAAACCGGAAGAGTATCTGCTCCACTGGATCGAATCATTTCTGCAATGCACCTCTTCCGAAAATCCTTTGTACAAATACCGCTACAAAATCATCATCCACGAAATGGTTTCACCTTCGCCGCTGCTCCCGGAAATCATGGCTCACAAAATGATACCCAGACTTGCCAAACTTAAAGAAATCGTAAAAGAACTTAAAGGCAGCCGTACCACGGATGATGAAGTCAGCACGTTATGTATGTTAACCATCGGGCAATGCATCTATTTCTTCAACAAGCCGATGGTGGAAGGGTTTACCGGACAAAAAGATTTCGTCGACAAAAACATCAAATTGATTGCCGGCAAGATCATAAAAACGCTTACAACTTGAGAGTAATGCATGACACGTATTTTTAAAATCACACAACTTTCAATCGCTGCCGCAATGCTGCTGGCGGTCTCCGGCTGCAGCCGCCCGCGGGAAGGCTTTCAAGGGTATGTCGAAGCGGATATGGTTTATATTTCACCGGTGCTTGGCGGCCGGCTGGATAAGTTATATGTCGATCATGGAGACTTTGTAAAAAAGGGTGCCAGGCTTTTCGATCTGGACAGTATCGAATATGCCGCCGCCGTGGCTGAAGCCGAAGCCAATCTGCGCAAGGCACAATCAGATCTCAACGATCTGCTTAAAGGAGCCAGGCCGGAGGAAATCGAAGCGCTGAAAGATAGAATCTCAAAACTCGAGGCGACCTGTAATCTGGCTAAAATTGTTCATGAACGGAACAGTAAACTTTTTGAAAAAAACGTTATTGCCACCAAGGATTATGATAATTCCATGTGGCTCCAGATACAGAACCAGTGGGAGCTGGCGGAATCGAAGCATAATCTGCTCATCGCGCAGCTGCCCGCCCGTGAAGACCGGGTGATATCAGCAAAGGAAGCGGTAAAAGCCGCGGAGAACGCTCTCGCCGGAGCAAAATGGCGGCTGGAACAGCGTTTCGTCAGCGCGGCGCAGGACGCTTTTGTATTTGATACCGTCATGCGTCAGGGTGAATATGCCGCCGCAGGCAATCCTATAGTAATGCTGATTCCGCCGGAGAATATGAAAGTTAGATTTTTCGTGCCTTATCCAGATATACAAAAAATCCATTCCGGAGATAAAATTGAATTCTACCCTGACGGCAGCCAGGAAAAATATCAGGCCAGAGTAAACTATGTCTCGCTCAAACCGGAATTCACGCCGCCGGTGATTTACAGCCGGGACAGCAACCCCAAACTGATATTCATGATTGAAGCGGATGTTGATCCGCAATGCGCCTATAAAGTAAACGCCGGAATGCCGGTAACCGTAAAACTGTTAAAAGCCGGAAGCAAATGAATTCTGAATTCACAAACGGTACCGCGAAAACTGATTTTGTCATTGACGTTTCCAATGTAACTAAAAGTTTCAGCGGAAAGGTCGTGGTCAACGACCTCTCCATGCAGGTAAAAAAAGGCGAAATATATGGCTTTCTGGGCCCCAACGGCAGCGGCAAAACCACTTTTATCCGGATACTCTGCGGCCTGCTGACGCCGGATTCCGCCTCCGGAACCTGCCTGGGACTGGATATTCTTAAAGAACAGGATGCCATTAAACGGAGGGTCGGTTACATGACCCAGAGATTCAGTCTGTACGAAGACCTGACCGTAACTGAAAACATCGAACTGGTTGCCAGGCTGTACAATGTTCCGCAACGTAAAAAAGCCGTGCGGGAAATTATTGAGAGCACCGGTTTCGGCGGACGTGAAAAGCAGCTGGCCGGAACTTTGTCCGGCGGCTGGAAACAACGGCTGTCTCTGGCCGCATGCCTGGTACACAAACCCGAACTGCTGCTGCTGGACGAACCCACAGCCGGAGTTGACCCTAAAGCCCGGCGCGATTTCTGGGAGGAAATCCATAATTTTGCGAATGCCGGAATCACCACTCTGGTTTCCACCCATTACATGGATGAGGCGGAACGCTGCCACCGTCTCGCCTATATTGCTTATGGAGATCTGCTGGCTAAAGGCACCATCAAGGAAGTCGTTGATGATTCCGGTCTGGCAACCTGGATAGTGACCGGGGACAACCTGGGCGCGCTTTCCGCGGAATTGAGAAAATCCGGCAGCATCGAACAAATCGTGGTATTCGGCGACTCGCTGCACCTGACCGGTTCCAATCCGGAACAACTGGAGAAAGCGCTTGAACCTTACCGCAGCCACCCCGGCTGTCTATGGGAACGCTCCAGATCAGGCATTGAAGACGTATTTATTTATCTTACGGAAAAGAAAGCCAGAGATAATTACTGATATAAGAGTGCTAAAGTGCTAAAGTGCGGAAGTTCTAAAGTGTCGAAAACATGAGAATCTAGAATCTAGAATCTAGAAGCTAGAAGTTAGAAGTTAGAATTGGAAAAGACAGAAGACATGGTGACAGAAGTATTGCTGTTCCTGCACTTTAGAACTTTAGAAC
>CAIMFA010000056.1 GCA_903840185.1 uncultured Lentisphaeria bacterium
GCTGGCTGGCGCCGGCTTCGGGATAATTTCAGCCTATTGTCTGATACGTCTGGAAGATTTGGGGCGCTACGCCGAAGTGTCTGCCGACAAACTTTCGAATAAAGCCATTGAAGACAGCAAGGCGGCGCTGCTGCGGCTGTCCAACCGGAATCTGGAAACTATTGCCGAAGGGCAGGCCATGATCACCGATCTGCGGCTGCGCAAACTGCCCGGCGAGCTGGAAATGCTTAACCTGGTTTTCCAGAAACAATATAGCCAGCAGCAACTGCTCAAACCCGATCTATTGAGCAACCTGTCCCGCAGTCTGCCGGAAAAAAATATTTATAAATGTTCTTTTTCGCTGGCTCCCGACAGCAAAAGCCTTTATGAAAATCCGCTGCTGCTGATTTTCAGCAGTCTGTTTGATTATATGAAAATCCTCTATTCCGGCAGCAATACCATTGAGGCTATTTACATTGCCGGAACAGACGGCACGATTGTCACCTACCCGTGGATGAGCATTCCGCTGAATTTCGATCCGCGCGAAAGACCGTGGTACAAAAAAGCAGTAAATTCCAATGCGTTCGAATGGAGCGAGCCATATTTTTCCGCGCTGACCGGCAATCTGCTTGTTACCTGCGCATCCGCCATCAAGGACGTGAAAGGCAATGTTCTGGCGGTATCAGCGATTGACGTAAACGTGGAGTCGCTGGTCAAAACTTTTCCGGGAACCAGATTTAAAGACACGGTAAGCACTTTTATTATTGACCGTGACGGATTCGTGATCGGCAGCCGTGAGATGAATCACAAAGGGAACTGGAAGATGGCGGTAGTACGTGAAAATCTACTGAACAGCCCTGAGCCCGGGCTGCAGGAAGCGGCGAAGAGAATGATTGGCGGCGAAACCGGCATCTGCAGCGTGAATTCCAGGAAACAGCAGAAAATTATCGCGTTTGCCCCGGTTCCAAGCACGGGCTGGAGTGTCGGCATCAGCGTGCCGGAAACGGAAATTATCGGCGCCGCCAATGACTCGGCATACCTGATCCGCAATGAATTAGCTGTGGAGAACAATTTTCTGCGCAATGATTTAAGAGGAAAAATGCGCGGATTCATGATTATCGGCATATTTTTACTGATCATACTCGTTCTCATCGGACTCTGGATTTCCGAGCGCCTGACCAAACCGCTGTGGATGCTGATCAAAGCAACCAGAGATATCGGGTTCGGCGACTTCAACTGCCGAATACCGGTGAGAGGCAAAGACGAAATTGCCGAACTCGCCGGAAACTTCAATTCCATGGTTCACGAACTCAAGACGTATATGAAAAACCTGGAGCATTCCGTCGCGGCGCAGGAACGGGTAGAAAATGAAATGGAGCTCGGGGCGAAAATCCAGGCGTCAATGCTGCCGGAGAAGTTTTCAAAACGCTACAGCCGCAAAGATATTGATCTGGCGGCGACAATGCGGCCGTCGCGGAAAGTCGGGGGCGACTTCTACGACTTCACCATGCTCAATGACCACCTGCTTTATTTCAGCATCGGCGATATTTCCGACAAGGGAATCCCGGCGGCGATATTCATGACTCAGACCAAGACCCTGATGGCGGGCAAAGCGGTGGAAAACTACTGTCCGGCGGAGATTTTGAAACAGGTGAATAATGAATTGAGCGGAAATAATGAAAGCTGCATGTTCGCCAATGTATTCTGCGGTGTCGCCGATATGCGGAAGCAGATACTGACCTACTGCAATGCCGCCTACAACCAGCCGATAATCGCGTACGGCGATGAAGATTTCAAACCTGCGGCGAAAGAAACCGGCAGTACGCCGGTAGGCCCGTTCCGCCCCGAAGAGGCACATTACTCCGGCCATTCGCTGAAACTCCATAACCTCAGAATCTTCCTGTATTCAAACGCCGTGATTGA
>CAIMFA010000057.1 GCA_903840185.1 uncultured Lentisphaeria bacterium
CACTAAACCTCTGGTTGTCAGCCTTGACGAAGCAAAGGAGACTGTCAGCCTGGTGCGCAAATACAATCGAAAATTTCTTGTCGGCCAGACCCGGCGTTTCGTGACTCATCATCAGGAAGTCAAGAAATTCTACGACAGCGGCAAAATCGGAACAGCAATGCTGGCCGAGGCCAGTTATGTTCATGGCGACATGTGGAAGGTGTTTGACCGCGGCGCCTGGCGCTACGAACACCCGCAGGACATTATTTACGGCGGGGCCTGCCACCCGATTGATCATTTGCGCTGGTATTTCGGCGATGTTGACGAAGTTCACGCCTACGGTTGCACCAGTCCCGTTGACCTGCGCTATCCGCAGAATAAAGAAATGAATTTCATTATCAATATGAAATTTAAAAATGGGGTGCTTGCCAGGGTGATGACCGCCTGCGGAATCCATGAACAACCGGGCGGCTCGATCAGTGACATTATGCCCATGGAAGGCGTCAGCATCTTCGGCACGCAGGGTACTATAGTTAACTACCACGCCGCATATCGCGAAGGCGGACGGCACGATGCGCCGCGCCAGGAGATTCACTTTGCCAAAGACGATGTTGCGGAGGATTTTGACGGCAAAAGTTATTCCGGACATCTGATGTCGGTGCTCAAGTATGTGCAGGAAATGGAAGCGGCCATATTCGATGGCAAACCGATTACCGTGAATGAAATCGAGGGGGCTAAATGTATCGCCACCTGCGCCGCCTGCTGGGAATCAATTAAAAATAAACAGAGCGTAAAGGTGTTCAATGAGTTCTGAAGTGAATCAAACATTTGGGAGAAAATGAGATGGACAGTCAATTTATATTCACCGATTTCTGCAATAGCATGAATGATGAGGAACGCGAAGCATTCAACCGGACGGTGGTGATGAATATGGATACCCCGGCAGCGGCGGAAACCAGAGTAAAATACTATAAAAGCAAGTTGCGGCATATGGGCGAGAATGTCAAAATTGGAACCGGCGTCAGGATAGTCAATCCGCAATATATTTCTCTGGGTAATAATGTTTCCATTGGCGATAACTGTATTTTGATTGCACATTCGGAAAGAGGTATCAAGCTCGATGACAATGCCCGCTTGAAAAATGGAGTATATCTGGATACGGAAACAAACGTCGGAGCATATATCAAAATAGGCAAGAATGTATATATTGGAGCACGATGCTGTCTGCATGGTCATGCCGGTCTGGAAATCGGAGATTACTCGCTGCTCGCACAAAATATCACCATAACACCCGCTTCCCATACTTTTGAAAAAGCGGATGAGATCATCTATAAACAGCCTTGCACTGTAAGAAAAATAATTATCGGCCGTGATTGCTATCTGGGTATGCATGTTTGTGTCGTATGTTCGGCCGGCAGCATCGGCGAAGGTTCTGTCATTGGCGCCGGATCGGTTGTAGTAAATGAAATCCCGCCGTTTTCAGTAGCGGTCGGAGTTCCTGCGAAGGTAATTAGAAAACGTGGTTAAATGAAGAAACTATTTGTTATCGGTGATAGCATGTAATGCGATTACGGCAGATACTTGAAAGACAGAATGAATACTGCCGTTGATCTTACAATCGCAGAAACAGAAAAAACATCTCGCGTCGGTGATTGTGCATCGAGCCATGGGCGGCGGGATGGCTATCAATATTCGTCAACTTTTAAAATTTATTTTCATTATTTTTTGCTGGAATTTCAGTCAGAGCTATTGACAAAGAACATAAAATGATTTATAATGATTGCATAAAGTCAATCAGTACAATCAATATTGGGATAAGCTA
>CAIMFA010000058.1 GCA_903840185.1 uncultured Lentisphaeria bacterium
AGTTAAACAAATATCATTAATGGTAATGAAGATATGCTAAATGGTAAAAATGCTCCGTTTGTACCTCCCCGGCACCGGGAAGCCGCATACCGGTCCATGGGCGGAACCGGCTCGCGGGAGGGGATCGGCGCCGGTTTTATGTACAAAGGCGGCATCACGGCGGACAACGTCAATTTTAGATTTCCCCGCTACGTCCTGGTTGTGGTGCTGCAAGGCAGGGGCAGTTATGTTGACGACCGCGGCGAAAACTATCCGCTGGGACCGGGAAGCTGTTTTCAGCGGTTTCCGCAAAAGTCTCATTCCAATTATATTGACCCGGACAGTGAATGGAGCGAGTTTTACCTGGAAGCGGGGCCGTTGCTGTACCAGGCCTTGAGCGCAATGCTGATTATCCGCGCCGGTTCGCCGGTATCGTCGATGCCGCTGGACGACGAACTGAAATGGCACATATGGGATTTCGTCCAGGCGCTGAAAACAGCGAATGAAGACATGCTGCCGGAACTGGTTTCGCAGGGTATCGGTCTGCTGGGCGAATGTCACCGCCGGATGCATGCGCCGCCTGAGGCGAAAGACCGTCTGCTGGTTTTTGAGGAGGCATGCCGGATACTGGGCAGCGATTTCGATCAGGATTGCGATTTGAATAAATTCTGCCGGAAATACGGAGTCGGTTATGAATATTTCAGGAAAATGTTTAAAGAGCGCTGCGGAATATCGCCGTGGCAATACCGGATACGGCGGCGGCTGGACACTGCCTGCGGAATGCTGGGCAGCCCCGGCATTCCGGTAGCGGAAATCGCGGCCAGGCTGGGCTATTCCTCCCCTTATGAATTTTCCGCTCAATTCAAGCGGTATATCGGAACTTCACCGGTGCATTTCCGCCAGGGAAAGAGGGGGTGAAAAGATAAATCCGGAAGTCAGGAGTCAGGAGTCAGAATTAAACCTAAAACCTAAAACCTAAAACCTAAAACCTAAAACCTAAAACTTAACACCTAAAACCTCATTCAATATCCAATATCCAACAAGGAATATCCAATGTCCAAGGAGAACAGCCGGGAGACGGAAGACAAGGGACAAGGATAGAAATGATTCCAATATCCAGTCCCGCACAGCGGGATCCCGCGAGGCGGGAGAATATCCAAGGTACAAGGGGAAAGCGAGAAATCAGGAGTCAGAAGTCAGGAGTCAGGAGTCAGAATAAAGCGGCATTACGGCATTACAGCTTAACGGTATTACAGTCAAACCGTAAAACCGTGAAACCGGAAAGCATGGATTTCTCTGTGCCCTGCTAACTCCCGGGGTCGTCCCGCGACTGCGGGATGCCTCTGTGTTTATAAAGTTCTCAGGTTCAGATTGCTTTTTAAGGTTATTGAGTCTATTTTATAAAAAAATAATAAAGATGAGGCTAAAGACGAATAGATGA
This sequence comes from uncultured Lentisphaeria bacterium, assembly GCA_903840185.1. Taxonomy (GTDB): domain Bacteria; phylum Verrucomicrobiota; class Lentisphaeria; order Victivallales; family Victivallaceae; genus CAIPAT01. The sequence continues at coordinate 1,421 of CAIMFA010000058.1, forward strand.
AGACAACAGCAATGACATTTCATAATTTCAAAATGGAGAATTTTATGTCTTCCATTCTGACTCCTGACTCCTGTCTCCTGAATTCTGATTTTACAGGAGCTTTATAAATTATGCGCAGGTCTAATCTTACAGTTTTTTTCATCGTCATCGCAGTCCTCGGACTTGTTGTCTTTGCGGCGCTTTATTTCAGTCACCAGCAGAAAATTGATAAAGACGTCAATACAGAGCTTACAGGAAAAGACGGACAGGCAGTGATCATCCAGCCGGAAAAGGCGCTGGAAATGCTGAAAGCCGGGAACCGGCGATATGCGTCGGGCAACAGGCTGAAAGACCCTGGAGTCGGCAGAGAAGCGCGCAGAATGCTGCTAAAAGGACAAACTCCGTTCGCCACGATTCTTGCATGTTCAGATTCACGGTTTCCGCCGGAACTGTTTTTCGACGCCGGACTTGGACAACTTTTTGTCGTGCGGAATGCCGGCAATCAACTATACTCAGACACGCTTGGCAGTATTGAATATGCCGCGCTTCACTCCACCAGCCGGTTGATAGTGGTCATGGGCCATCAGTCCTGCGGCGCCGTCACGGCAGCGGTAAAACTTCTGCGGCAGCCGGAAAACGGCGCAACCCCGGCACTGAATTCGATTGTCTGCACTCTGATCCCGGCAGTGCTGATTGCCGGAAAAAAAGACCTTAACATTTCCGAAGACCAGCTGATTGACGATGCCGTCAAAGAAAATGTCCGGATGGTCTGCCGGGCAATTCTGCAAAGCAGTGAACCAATCAGAAAAATGTCGGCGGCAGGCAAACTGAAAATTGTCGGGGCTTACGCCGATCTGGACAGCGGCAAAATAGAATTCTTCCAGCCGTAGTTATCCGGTATTATTTTACTTCGCAGGGGACTTGGTATTTCTGCCGGTCTTTTCTTTGGGGCCGTCATTCTCTATCATGTCGGGGAATGCCGATTCTTCCGGTTCCTTGCCGCCAATCACTTCCTCGGCGCCGACAAACAGCGGCGGAATGTTGCGAAAAATACTGCTGGCCGCAGCTTCATTTTTCCTGGCCTGGTTTGACGGACTCAGTTCCCGCAGAAAGGTACTTTGAAAGTCGTCCGGAACCGGAGGAGGAACCGGTGGTTTCGGGGCAACCGTATTAGCGCTGCTGATTATCGTGCGGTCAATCGCGAACGGATTGATATTGCCGCCGCGGCTGTTATAAAAAAGATGACTGCCCGGGAAGAAGTCAGGCTCGGTCGTCTGGCGCTGCTGCTGCTGCTGGCTGCGGTAATCCCAGGCAAAAATATCGTCACTGTCCCAGGCTTTGTCCGATATGCGGGAGTGCGCTTCGGCGCTGGATTTAGCTTTAATTAAATTCTGCATATTGGATATTCCCAGCCCGCCGACGAAAATCAATCCCAGGAAAACAACCAGAATGGCAATCACGCAAACGCACATTTCAATGATTGCCTGTCCTTCTGAATGTTTCATTTTGTTCATATTTTTTTACTTCATTTCCACCAATTGTTTAAGGGGTGCTTGCGGCGCTGCCGGTAGCAGGAAAATACACTTGATTAGCTGGATATTGCAAATTGATATTCACATTTACGCCAAAAAGCGATGAGAATGACTGTTTCATCGCGGTAGCGGTTTTCGAATCCTGTTTCGACAGAGTAAATATGGAGGAACCGGTGGAACCTTGAGTGCTGACCAGATTGGCTGCGCCCAGAAAGTAAAATCCATTCCCTGTACTTGAGGTGGCGACATCCCTCAACTTGTTCTCTTCGTTAAAATCTGTCTTCAGCATAAGAGTTGTCATACTTAGCGGGTTTTGAAAAGCCTGATCCGGCTGGTCGGAATTTCCGATTATCTTGTCATCCGGCGTAAACGCCAGATCGTCGCGGCTGACGGAAGCATTGAACAGCCGATGCCCGTTGAATTCATCCGCAGCAGGATTGGCGTTTGCCGGATCGCCGTAGTCCCATGCATAGATATTGGAGCCCTGTCCGCCTTGATTGACTGCTCTGGACGTCACTTCAGTTGCGGATTTATTGCCGAGCAGGGTTTGAATGTTGGTAATGCCAATACCGCCGACGAAAACCAGCCCCAGGAAAACCGCCATAATGCCGATTATGCCAACACACATTTCAACGATGGCCTGTCCCTGCTGATGTTTTTTATTATTCATAGTCCACTCCATTATATTCTTCCCGGACCGGATCTGGGTCCGGAGGAACCGCCGGGGGCATATCCTGTACCGCAGCGCTCCTGCTCATTGGTCCGGACTTTGCCGCCTGAATCTAAAAGAATGTAAAGATTAGAACCGGGGAAGTAATATCTTGAATAAGCCGGGTTGATTGTATCCGGTACTGTCGGCTTACTGGAATCGTAAACGTACTTCGGGTCGCTATTAGTAAAAATATATGCCTGCTGCAGCCACCCTGCCCCGTCTGCCCTGTTGGGATATTTGTAAACATCGGAGAAATACTCATCGTTGGTGGGGACATAATTGAAGTCATTATTGAAGCCATTTTTGCGGAAAGATTCTTGTCCAGGCTGATTCAGTTTTCGAATGGCATCTAGATATTGTTCCGTACCGGGTGG
>CAIMFA010000059.1 GCA_903840185.1 uncultured Lentisphaeria bacterium
GCATGAAACTCACGCCGGTAACCCGGTCGCCGCCCAGTATTGCCGCCTGAAGAGGGGAGGCTCCCCTGTAGGCAGGCAGTATGGAGGCATGGAGGTTGATGCAGCCGAAACGCGGGAGGGACAGTATTTCCTGCTTCAGGATCTGTCCGAACGAAGAGACAAAAATCATGTCAGGCGATATTCCCCTGAGAAGCCCTGTGAATTCGGGGGAGTTGACCGAATCCGGCTTGTCCACCCTGAGGGACTGTGCTTCACACCACTCGCCTACTGGAGTCGGCCTGATATGCCTGTTCCTCCCGGCGGGTCTGTCCTTCTGGGTGCCGATTCCGACAAGTGAAATATTCTGCGAAACTGCAAGAGTAGAAAGCAGCGGAACAGCTATTCTGCCAGAACCAAGAAAATAGATTTTAATTTTGTCACGATTCATCAATCCCATAACTTAATCCCAAAAAAGAAAAAGAATATGCGGGAATTATTAAAACTTGGGAATTATAATATGTCCGGGAAAAGTTTTAAGTTGCAAGTTTTAAGTTTTAAGAAGGGAATTTGCCCTTTCCGGAAAGAATCTCTTGCTTAAAACTTAAAACCTAAAACTTAAAACTAATTTGCCAGTCTTTTCGATTTCATCCATTTCAGGCATTCAGCCTGCCATGCGGCCCACTCTTCGCCCTTGCCGCAGCCGAGTCCGTGATCGCCGCTGGTTAGTTCGAAATACTCCACCGGAACGCAATTGTTTTTCAAGGCGTCGCGAAAGATGCGGCTGTTAGCAACAGGAACCACCGAGTCTTTGATTGAATGCGCAATAAATGCTGGCGGAGTACCGGATGTGACGTGCAACTCGCTGGAAACGCTGTCTCTTGCCTCCTGAGTTGAATCCGGACCAAGCAGATTATTACAGGAACCGCCATGCATTTTCATCGCGTCCATGCTGATAACAGGATAAATCAGGATAGCAAAATCGGGACGACAATTTATGTGTTCAACCGGGTCGGCAGCCTGAGCATTGCCAGAGTCATACCGGGTGGCAAGCGCGGAGGCCAGATGGCCGCCGGCTGAAAAACCCATGATGCCGATTATGTCAGTGGCAATGTTCCATGTTTTGGCGTGAAAGCGGACCAGGCGCATGGCGCGGGACGCGTCCTGCAGCGGCACCGGATGCCGGTAGGGAGCCAGCCGGTATTTCAAGACCACCCCGCAGATGCCGTAGCGGTTGAGCCATTGAGCGATATCATGACCTTCGTAAGAGGAGCAAAGGCATCCGTAGCCGCCGCCGGGGCAGATAATTACGGCGGCTCCGGTGGCATGACCGGCAGGAGGCTGATACACGGTTATATCCGGAATGTCGGCCGGTTCGCATCCCAAAGCGCCGGGTACGCCGTCCGGCCAGAGCGGCAGCGTCAAGGCCATGGCGTTCAAATCCGTTGATTTATGTGGAATTGTCATATTACCCTTCGTATAATAAATGTCTCTTTTTATTTTTGTCGTCAACTTCAAGTTTCCTGTTTCATGTAGTGGAAATATAGAGAAGCTGACCGCATTATAATAAACCCGCAACCGCCGGTTTTTCAAGCTGGCAATTGCCCTGAACGCGCAGCTTAAGCGTCAGTTTGGTTTATGTCATTATGGTTTTTCGCGAAAACCGCCTTGGCTCGCCAATTTCAGCGCACTGGCTTGAATGAACCATCCGGCTGCAAGTGCAGTTCGTCGGCCATAGAAAGCAAGATGGAATTATTCTTGGCAAAGAACTGCTGTATTTCCGGGGTTATGTTTTTTACTGTCGGCACTATAAAAAGTTTTAATTCTGATATAAATTTTTTCATGCTTGGGTTTCAAAAATTGCCAAGTATCTGAGGATCTATCGAATGCTTCTGGGGGATCTTCTATTTTCAAGCCATCGGGCAAACGTAAATGAAAAATCACCACTTCCGGAGCGATATGAAAATTAGTATCAATGTTTAAATCAAAATTATTATCGCCAGTTTTCTCGATTTGATACGAGATTTCGCCCCAATGAGTTAGTGCATTTTTAATGCTGATTTTATCGCCAGTTTTTGATAACCAGTTGGTTGACGCTCCGCGGTTCAAGTGCAAAAAATTGCGGTCTCTCTCTGGAAAGATCAATAGCCAGCTTACTGCCAAAGGGACCGTTAACTGCGATGGCATACAGTGAATCGAATCAAGCCGGTCAAACCAGGTTGCTTCAGGGGCAAAAAAAGTACCACGTGCCTGATGGTGAGCCATATGAGCATACAGTGTCATCAAAAAATAACGAATATCTCCTAAATTTAGTAACGCCCATAGTTGATGGTAGATAGGCCAGTCATCCAACATTTCAGGAGAATCATGAAATTTAAATCGGGTAAGCCCTAAAAATTCACCTCCGTGCTCACGGCGAAACTTCAGTAAGCTTTTCGACTGGGAAGCTTCCATAATATCCGAAGATAACATCTCAGGATAAATGCGATAATTAACATATGAAGAAACCAGTAATCGACTTGTTGATCCAGGGAAAAATACCGTCGATGTCATACTATCAAATGAGGTTTTCCATTCCGGGGCAGGCGGAACAAAGCAATTATTGCCGTTATTGATAATCGAGTTGTTTAGGGAAAGCAAAATATTTTGCTTCAGGCTGATCGCTGCTTGCCGCGCCAAAATGGCTAACCGGGCATGTTGTGGAACAGGCGAGGCTTGCAGTGCCTTGGAAAATTCTAAAAGTCCTCGGCATATCCACATATTTCCAGAGTACCAGCATATCGGATCCCATCTGCGGGTGTCATCCTCGGCACAGCCGGCAACCAGGCCTTGATTGACAGCAGAATCCGTGTTGATTTTATTAATTATCCAAGTCGCTATATTTTGAATGGTCGAGTTATACCGCTCCAGGAGACCATAATCATCTGTAATATATAAATAGTGCGAGATTGTATCAAGAATCATCCCATGCTCAGACAGGGCTGCCCCATTGTGCCGATGGATTAATGTGCCGACTGGAGAGACAAAATTACTCAAGTAATATTCAAGAAAAATTTTTGCCTGCTCAAACATTCCCCAATTCACCAGACAAGTTACCAAAGTAGAAGTAGTTGGCAGAAATGACTCGGCATTTTTTTGTTCTATTTCATAAAAATATCTGGTTACACCGTAACGTTGAGCCCCGTTTACCTGGCACAGCAAGGCTTTGATAATTGCCGCTTTGACGCCGTTAACGATGCGCAGTTCCGGAATAGTGAAAGCGGGCATTGCTTTTAGTTGATTTTGCCAAAACAGTTTCAACTTTTGCAACTCTGCGTCAAAGAGTTGACTATCCGGAAGCATATTTAGTTTTTGCGGCGGTAATGCCATAAGTTCTTTTACGGTCTCGCATTCAGGTGTTTTTACCTGGTAAAAGAAAGTTTGATTATTCTGTGCTGCAACGATTTTTAGTAAAATAAAAGTTTGTCCGTCAATTTCTGTTGCAAACGCAGTTTGCTGATAAATAGTGCCATCGTTCAATGTGAAATCTATCAAAGACACGGGTAAATATCCATCCAGCAGCATTTGCTCACCAATCAAATTGCCATAGTTTAACCCGTGTTTTTCTGGGGCGAACAGGACACAGACCTCACAGCGATAATCTATTTTCTCTGGTTCATGTACTGTAGTTTCAATCGTGATGCGGCCGCCAGAGGAAATCAAAAATTTCCATTTCGAGCGGGTGGTGCCAATGAAATCCCAGGAATTCATCTGCGACAAAACTGCACAAATGCTTTCATAGTCAGGATCCCTTGCACAATCCAGTATCGCGTTCGTAACTTGATTGTTTAGGGTTGAAATATCATTTGAATTACCTGTCATAGATACCTCTCTTTAATCGAATCTGGATGTTTAAAAATAATCCATGCGTTAGTCTGCCGAATTATTTCTTGTCCCATGTTCCTCCGAGCGACTGGCTGATGCCGCGGGCCATTTCGTCGTCGAGAGTCAGAAGTTTCTTGTCTTTTATCAATAAACTGTAATCGAAAAATTCGACCCGCCTGCATTTTACCCTTGCCTTGCACTGGAAGTCAGAAACTATCTTAAATTCAGTCAGTATTCTTTCCGCGCTTTTGGGCTCGTAAGCCGCAATTATCGGGCTGAACTGACAGAATGGATTGGCAAGAGTTGCCCATTTCGAGTAGAATTTAGTCAAAGAGCTTACATCATTCAAGCTGGACTCCGGCCCGCTGGTATGCCTGCTGACGTATTTGCCGTGCAAATCAACAGCATAGCGGTTGACCCACGCCGGAGCTTTGCAATCCGGCGCAGAGATGGTGTAGCAGGCTGTCTTAATATTCGGATCCAGCTTATTGCAGAGTTTAATCCATTCTTCGACAAACGAAATCAGGCTTTCCTCTGCAAATTTTTCATTAAGTTTATCCTGTGGAATTTCCGGATGTTTCGCCGCGAATTCCGCTTTTTGTTTGAGTGAATAATCGCAATAGCATGAGGTCTCATAGCCGTCCTTGTATCGTATGAAATCCAGATAAAGTTCGTCGGGATGATATTTACATATCAGTTCTTCGGTAATTCGTAGCGCCCTTGTTCTGACATCTGGATGGTCCGGACAGTTACTACGATTCCATTTGCAGTTCGCACCAACGTCGCTAATGCTCATTTTCCCTTGCTGGATTTTTTCGTATTCGGATTTATTTATCTCTGCAGTATATTTATCCCATTCCAAGTTGCTTTTAAACGGAAAAATCATTAATGACACTTTCATGTTTCTCTTTCTGGCTTCATCAACCATGCACCCGACAGGACTGAAATCATCACGACAAGCTCTTTTCTCTTCAATCTGGCTTAATGCCGTCGGATAAAAATAAACTCCACCTTTGGCGACAATCCCGACTTTATTAAAGCCCATACGTTTGCAGTTGTCCATTACCTTACTGATTCTGTCTGGATTATCCAGACCGGCTGGATTGTCCCCGATTACCAGCCAATACGTCGGCATCCAGATCATAGCATCATCAAACTGCGGTTGCGGCAAGGTTCGGTATTTGACAATTTCTGCATATTTCAACTGGTCGTTATATTTTTGTGATTCTGCCATCAAGCCGGTTTCGGTATCTATCTGCGGAATATCATATTTTGGTCTATCTCCTGCCCATTTTACGGCATTCATCAACAGATTTTGATCCACCGCCGGCAATGGTCCCGTTTGGTCTTTCCAGTATAGTCCCAGTGGAAAACCAATCTGAACTATCCTTCCACGAGAAACATCTCCGGCAACAATCACTGCCCTTTCACGCTTATCCACTGCCAGTATCTGCGCGTCTTTGCCAGGCGTTATTTCCATGTGGTCATAATTATGAAAAAAATTATCGGGAATATTCATCATTACCGGATGCGATTGATTCTTTACGGTATATCCTGACTCAAGATTCTTACCGTTGCTTGTTCCCATCATCGGGAACAATTTGTATGTACTGAAGATGCCTTTGAAGCCGATGGCATTATGACCAAGAACGAGCCCCCCGCCGCAATCCACATAATTGGTCAAAGTTCTGATCCAGTCAGTACCTATGATGCCGCGATCAGAGTCCATAATGTCTTTTTTTGCAAGGCTTGTCACAGTAGAAATGACTACTGTATCATATTTTTTCAGGGTATCACCAGCCAAATTATCAATGATTTCGGCTTTAATACCAGGCGCATTTTTCAATGCTTCGTAAATATAATTAATGCCGTATTTGTTGAAATCCGGTCCGTTATCATACACCGCAACTCTAATTACATCGCTGTTTCGCGGGATAGCCTGATAATCTCCCATGCTTGAAGCCGCAAGAATGCAACTGATAAGTAAACTTAAAACTATTCTCATGATCAATATTCCTAACTTTTAATTTCTATATGTGACTTTTGCGGAAATATGCAATATAACAACGTTATTTTTTTCTTGTTCTACCCGGGTTGTCATCCGTATAAAATGCCCATCTTATATAATAATCAATATACGCGGCGGCTGGATCAACACTACCTTTCGCCGAACTAGTATGACCGTCCAGCCATAAAAGATTCAATGATTGCTTGCCATTGTGTCGCTTTACAGGGCCAGCGGCACCAGATTGCTGAAAGTCGCCGCTTGCATCGGTGAGATAGGCTATTTTGCTCAAAGAGACTTTCAAACTGGTAGTTTTCTTCGACCAGTTATTTCCAAAAAGATAGTCAGCTTGCTGCGGACTATTCTGCATTGAACCATATGCTAGCCCCAGTGTAAATGGATCAAAGTTCCAAGTCATAGTTTCGCCGGCGGCACTGTCACAGTAGAAAAATTTCTTCGCCAATATTCGTTGCTGCTGGATGTTGGCGGTTTGTCCATTCAATTCATTAATTAGCAGTAGTGCCCATGTCTTACCACTACCGGCAGGACAATAGTCTCCCCAATTGTTCAGGTACATGCCAAGAGCTATTCCGATTTGCTTCTGATTGTTCATGCAGTTAGTTGTTTTTGCCTTTTCCTTCGCTTTATTCAGTGCAGGAAGCAGCATTGAGGCCAAAATTGCGATGATGGCGATCACGATGAGGAGTTCGACGAGTGTAAAATTTTTTCTCATACTTCTATTCCCTTATTTTGATTTTTTACTACTATACATGGATTACCGGTTAATCCGTAATCCTTCAATTGCCAATAACCAAGATAATTTGATCGTTCCGGGGCAAATGCACTTGGTCCGAGATACGGAGTCAATGATTTACTATGGAGCGGACCATGTGAATTATGGCGGCTGCCGAAAATCCTGACAATTATTTCTACCGTTCCCGCCGGTAACGCCGCCTCATACGGTTCCTGCAACAGAGTTCCAAGCATACTGCCATCTGCCAGTACCTGCGCCAGCGTACCGCGAAAACCTGTAATTTGCAGAAAGCTATCCGGTTCGAGATTCAATTGCCGCCGGTATTCCACCGCACCGGAATAGAACGGCAGTCCCTGCGAAACCCAGTTCCCGA
>CAIMFA010000060.1 GCA_903840185.1 uncultured Lentisphaeria bacterium
ACCTTCAGGTATGCGTCTTACCGGCAATTCACAAAATCTTTTCGGGATATTTCGCGAGACTTGTCAAGTTTATTTCTTGACAGCTCCTTAGTCGTGCAGAGTATAATCATTAATCTCCAATTGCAGTCTTGCTGAAATTAACGGATTTTTAGATGACAGTTTCTTCTTCTCCGCTTGATTTTTATTTTTACACAGCAAACTTATCAATACACCGGTTATATATTATTGTCTTTCGCAATTAAATACAAGTTTCTGCAAGGCTGATGATTCAAGCTGCGCAAAGTTTAACAGGAGTTTACCATGGCAGTCAGAAAAAAAGGCAAAGCTGCCGCATCGGAAGCAACGCGCAATGTTATAAATAGCGGGACAGAGAAGATTACCGCGGACACCTCTTTAAGCTTTCCGGTTGTCGGCATCGGTGCCTCGGCCGGCGGACTGGCCGCGTTTGAAGCATTCTTTTCCGGCATGCCTGCCGATGTTGACCCCAATATGGCCTTTGTGCTGGTGCAGCATCTGGCCCCTGACCACAAGAGCATTCTCACTGAACTGATCCGGCGCTACACCCGGATGCAGGTTTTTGAAGTCGAGGACGGGATGGCGGTGAAGCCCAACTGCGCTTATATCATACCCCCGAACCGTGACATGGCTTTTTTGAACGGCAGGCTTCAATTGCTGGAACCTGCCGCACCGCGCGGCCAGCGCCTGCCGATTGACTTTTTTTTCCGGTCGCTTGCCCAGGACCAGCACGAGCGGGCGATCTGCATCGTACTCTCCGGCACCGGCAGCGACGGTACTCTGGGGGTGCGGGCCATCAAAGGCGGGGGCGGTATGGTCATGGCCCAGAAACCTGATTCCACCGAGTATGACGGTATGCCGCGCAGCGCCATCGGCACCGGCATGGTGGATTACGAGCTGTCGCCTGGCGAGATGCCTGCTCAACTTATCGAATATGCAACACGTGCCTTCGGCAGGACTCACATAGATTCCGCGATCCCGCCCGGGACAGAGAACGCTTTAAGGAATATATTTGTTTTGTTGCGCACCCAGACCAGCCACGATTTTTCCAAGTACAAGCCGAACACCATTCTCCGGCGCATTGAACGGCGCATGGCTTTTCATCAGATTGAAACGATAGACGAATATGTCAAATATTTGCAGCAGACTCCGGTTGAGGTGGAAGCGCTGTTTCGCGACATGTTGATTGGCGTGACCAATTTTTTCCGTGATCCCGAAGCCTTCAAGTCGCTCGAAGAGCAGGCCATACCGAAGCTCTTTGCCGGCAAGTCTGCGGACGGCCTGATACGCGTATGGACGCCGGGGTGTTCAACCGGTGAAGAGCCTTACTCCATCGCCATTCTGCTCGCCGAGCGCCTGGAGGCACTGAAACAGAATTGCAAAGTGCAGATATTCGCCACCGATATTGACAGCCGGGCGGTTGCCGCAGCCCGCGCCGGCATCTATCCGTCCAGCATCGCTGACGACATCCCGCCGGAACGGCTGTCCCGCTTTTTTACTGCCGAGGCAGGCGGCAGTTCTTACCGCATCCACAAAAGCATCCGCGATATGCTGGTTTTTTCCGAGCAGGACGTGATCAAAGATCCGCCATTCTCCAAACTTGACCTTATCAGTTGCCGCAACCTGATGATATATATGGACGGCGATTTGCAGAAGAAGCTTATTCCTCTGTTCCACTACGCGCTGAATCCCGGCGGTATGCTTTTTCTGGGCACTTCCGAAACCGTGGGCGAGTTTAGCGATCTGTTTGCGGCGCTGGACCGCAAAGCAAAACTGTATAAACGCAAAGACGATTATCGCGGCGCGCAGCGTATGCCGCCGGGCCGGTATCTCCCTCCCGTGATGGCGATGGAGACGGCTTTTCAGCCGGCTGCCGGAAAAACGGCATCCCCAAAAAAACTGCCTTTGCGCGAACTGACCGAACAGGCGCTATTGCAGCAAGTCGTCCAGGCTGGCGCACTGGTCAACGGTAATGGCGACATCCTATATCTTCACGGCCGCACCGGGATGTACCTGGAACCGGCCCCTGGCGAGGCTGGAATCAACAATATCCTGAAAATGGCCAGAGAAGGACTGCAGCACGAATTGACCACTGCCCTGCACAAAGCCGAAGGCACAAAAGAGATTGTGCACAGTTCCGGCCTGCGCGTTAAAACCAACGGGCACTTCACCACCGTCAATCTTACCGTCCGCCCGGTGGCGGCCCGCACGGCAACGATGTCTGAAGCGCCGCTATACCTGGTTGTTCTGGAGGAAGCGCCGGAACCGGCACCGCAGCCACTGCAAGCCTTGACTGCCGGAACTTCAAAGCTCACAGGCACGGCGGCCGGCAAACATATCGCGGCGCTCAAACAGGAACTGCAGGCCAAAGAGGAGTACCTGCAGACCGCTAATGAAGAACTGGAAACCTCCAACGAAGAGCTCAAATCCTCCAACGAGGAAATGCAGTCAGTGAACGAAGAATTGCAATCCACCAATGAAGAGCTGGAGACCTCCAAGGAGGAACTGCAATCGGTCAACGAGGAACTTGCCACGGTTAACGCTGAACTGCAAACCAAAGTGGCGGATCTGTCGCAGGCCAACAACGACATGAACAACCTGATGGCCGGCACCGGCATCGGCACGGTTTTTGTAGATCACCAGTTGCGTATCCTGCGCTTCACTCCCGCCGCCACCCGGATCATCAATCTGATCATGAGCGATCTTGGACGTCCCGTATCACATATTGTTTCCAACCTGACGGGATATAACAGTCTAGTGGCGGACACGAAAGCCGTACTGGATACTCTGATTCCCAAAGAGGTGGACGTGCAGACGACAGAGGGCAGGTGGTTCAATATGCACATCCAGCCTTATCGCACACTGGATAACGTGATTGAGGGTGCGGTAATCTCCTTTTTTGACATCACCGAGATCGTTCATACGCGTGAGGTGCTGCAAAAAGCCAATGAGCTGCTCAGGCTGGCTGCAATATCGCGTGACGCGCGCGATGCCATCACCGTACAGGACTTGAGCGGCCGTATCCTGGCCTGGAACCCGGCTGCGGTTAGAATGTATGGATGGAGTGAGGCCGAGGCCCTGAAAATGAATGTCAGTGACCGGATTCCTGATGAGCTGCGCGAGAAAGATTTATCCAGAGTACATCAACTCAGCCAGGCTGAAATCATTGAGCCATATTGTACACAGCGTATTGCCAAAGATGGTACCGTCATTGCGGTCTCGATAATCTCCACTGCTTTAGTGAACGAGGCCGGAAAGGTATATGCCATTGCTACAACGGAACGGGCAAAAAAATCTAGGTGAAAGCGAGAAAAGCGAGAAAAGCGAGAAAAGCGAGAAAAGTGGAAAGTTAGGGATTTTATAACTTAAGAACTTTAGAACTTCTGATGCGGAGTTTACAATGAACAGCAAGGATATTCAGGTAGAACACGCCGCCGAACTACGCAGAAAGGCTGAAGAGACCGCCAGCAAAAATACTATCCAATTGGCAGAAACTAGCTCGCCCGAAGAAGTACGCCATATGCTCCACGAGTTGCATGTGCATCAGATTGAACTGGAAATGCAGAACGACGAGTTGCGGCGGACCCAGGTGGAACTGGATGCCGTGCGGGAACGCTATTTCGAATTCTTCAACTTGGCGCCGGCTGGTTATTTTACCATCAGCGAGCAGGGACTGATTCTGGAAGCCAACATTCCCGCCGCCACCATGCTGGGCGTGAAACGTGACGCTCTGGACAGGATTACCCGGTTCATTCTCAAAGATGATCAGGATATCTACTATATGCACCGCAAGCGCCTTTTTGAGACTGGCGAGCCGCAGGCGTACGACATAAGGATGGTAAAAAAAGACGGGACGATATTATATGTATATCTGGAATCTTCCGCCGTGCAGAACACTGATGGAACCACGGCCTGCCGTGTTATAATAAGCGATATCACTGCGCGCAAGTTCCATGAGGAGGCGCGTGAGCTGACTGCGAGCCTGATCGAGCTGGTCAATGCCCCGGGTGATTTTCGTCAACGTATAGCAGCAATCACCGCTTCCCTGCAAGACTGGTCCGGGTGTGAAGCCGTCGGTATCCGTCTGCGCGAAGGGGATGACTATCCGTATTACGAGACCCGCGGATTTCCTTCTGCGTTTGTTCAGGAGGAAAACCACCTTTGTTCGTACGACCAAAATGGCGAAGTCCGGCGCGACAACGCTGGTCGTCCAATATTGGATTGCATGTGCGGCAACGTTCTGTGCGGCCGGTTTGATCCATCCAAGCCGTTTTTCTCTACTAATGGCAGCTTCTGGACCAACAATACCAGCGCTCTGCTGGCAAGCACCACCGAAGCCGAACGCCAGTCGCGCGCGCGCAAACGGTGCAACGGCGAGGGCTATGAATCGGTGGCGCTGATTCCGCTGCGCGACGGTCATCAGGTTTTCGGACTGCTGCAATTCAATGACCATCGTCCGGACCGTTTCACTGTCGGCATGATTGAGCATTTCGAAAAAATGGCCGACAGTCTGTCCATTGCCCTGGCGCAGCGTCAGGCCGCTGATGAGCTGCGTGTTGATCAGGAAAATTTGAAAGCTATTTTTTCCGCTGCGCCGGTGGGAATGCTTTTATTTGATGAAAAATGCATGATTGTGAATTCCAACGCGGTGATCGCACGGCTGTTGTCGAGAGACCGCGGTCAGATTATAGAATATCGCTGCGGAGGCGGGATGGGCTGCGTGCACAGTATTGAGGATGAACAAGGCTGCGGTTTTTCCCCCGCCTGTCTGGAGTGCCCGTTGCGTAAAGGGATTCAGCAGGTATTACAATCTGGCGATTCTGTTCACGGAGTCGAGATGCCGTATACAGTTTTGGTTGACGGTCAGGAAAAACATCTCTGGCTGAGCGTGAATGCCGAACCGGTATTGCTTAACGGCCGCAAACACGTTGTTGTCGCTATTGATGAGATCACCGAACGCAAATGTAACGAAGAAGCATTGCGGTTGAGTGAAGAACGGCATCGCGCTATTATTCAGACGGCCATGGATGGTTTCTGGACAGTGGATATGCAGGGGCATGTGCTTGAAGTCAATGATACCTATTGCCGGATGAGCGGCTATAGCGCGCAGGAACTGCTGACCATGAGTGTTGCTGATTTGGAAGCCGATGAAACGGAAGACGACATTGCCGCCCGTATTCAGCAGCTTATTGCGCATGGAGATGTCCGTTTCGAGACACGGCACCGCCGCAAAGATGGAAGCATTTTTAATATCGAATCAAGCATTCAGTATCGGCCGGAAGGCAGGCTTGTGGTTTTTATTCGCGATATCACCGAACGCAAGCGGACAGAGGAGGCACTGCAATCGAATACAGCCTTGCTTGAGGCGCAGGTGAACGCCTCCCCCGACGGGATTCTCGTGGTTGATAAAAATCAGAAAGTGATACTGGCCAACCGGCGATTTGTTGAGCTGTTAAATGTTCCGGAACATATTTTGAATGTTTCCCGGCGCATTTTATGCGATGTGGATGATGCCGCACTGCTTAACCATACTTTAAATTTAACCAAAGATCCCGTGCAATTCCTTGAGAAGGTTAAGTATCTTTATGATCACCTTGACGAGGTCAGCCGTGATGAGATTGAATTCAAGAGCGGGATGATTATTGACCGCTATTCCGCGCCGGTTTCAGGTAAGAAAGGGAAATACTATGGGAGAATATGGATTTTTTGCGATATCACCGACTGCAAGCGTAACGAAGAAGCATTGCGTTTGAGTGAAGCGCGGTTCCGCAGTTACTTTGAGCTGCCATTGACCGGGCGCGCCATTACGTCACCGGACAAAGGCTGGCTCGATGTCAATTCCACCCTGTGCAATATGCTCGGCTATTCAAAAGCTGAATTGACCGGGATGACCTGGCTGGAATTGACTCATCCGGATGACTTGCCAGGCGATCTGGCGCAATTCAACCGGCTTCTGACTGGCGAAATCGATGGTTATACAATGAATAAGCGCTTTATTCATAAAGACGGACACAGTGTTTTCTCCCACATGGCTGTTCAATGCGTGCGGCATCCCGACCGGTCGGTGGACTATCTTGTAGCTATAATCCTGGATATCTCTGAGCTGAAGCAGATGCAGGATGAACTGATCATAGCCAAAGAAAGAGCCGAAGAAAGCGACCGCCTGAAATCGGCTTTCCTGGCCAACATGAGCCATGAGATCAGAACGCCGATGAACGGCATCATGGGGTTTACTGAACTGCTCAAAGAGCCTCATTTAACCGGAGATGAGCAGCAGCAGTATATAAACGTGATCGAGAAAAGCGGCGAGCGTATGCTTAATATCATCAACGACATCATCAATATTGCCAAAGTTGAATCCGGTCAAATGGACATTTCTATTTCAGAAACGAATATAAACAAGCAGATTGAATATATTTATACTTTCTTCAAGCCGGAAGTTGAGCAGAAAGGAATACAGTTTTCCTTTAAAAATACTTTGCCGGAAAAAGCCGCCGTCATCAAAACAGACAGCGAAAAAATCTATGCCATTCTCTCCAACCTGGTAAAAAATGCCATCAAGTTCACCTTTGCAGGCTCCATTGAATTCGGCTATGAGAAAAAGGGTGAATTACTTGAATTTTTTGTGAAAGACACCGGGATCGGGATTCCAAATGACAAGCGGCAGACTGTTTTTGACCGTTTTGTCCAGCTTCACGTTGGCGATAGAAGAGCTTTTCAGGGAGCCGGGCTGGGATTAGCCATTACAAAAGCCTATGTGGAAATGCTGGGCGGCAGAATATGGAATGAAAGCGAAGAGGGTAAAGGTACAGTTTTTTATTTC
>CAIMFA010000061.1 GCA_903840185.1 uncultured Lentisphaeria bacterium
CCCCCCGCGTGCCGCAGAACTGGTGGGTGACGGCGGGTTCCATGATCCGCGCAAAGAGCGCCGGTCCATGGACTGGAAAAGGTTCATAACAAGCGGACATGCCGAGCTTATCGCACATTTTGCCAAAGTCATAAAACAGAGTGTTTCCCGTCCCGCTCTTACAGGTATTTGTTGCGGAATCAGCCCCGGCAGGCGGGATCTTACCTCCATGGAAGATTTTATGCGTAATCCTGACATTGATTTCTTCCTGCATCAATTGACCTACAACCAGCGGATGCCGCCTAATTTCGGAGGAATCAATGCCTATCTTTCTTCCATTTCCGTCAACGGCAAACTTTTTACAGCTGACTGGGATTTTCCCACCTGGATGTCCAAGCCGACTCCCAGTACCACTTTTGCAGCCGGCATTCATCATGACGCCGATTTTCAGGGCTGGGCCGGAGATATAAATACATTGCGTTCGATGTGGCGGCGCGATTTTGCACGCCTCTGCGTTAATGGAGCCGGGGCCTTGTGGAATCCGGTTTTCAGCAGTCTCTGCGCTTATTCCGATCCGGCGATTGTCGAAGAAATGAAATTCCTGGTTAATCTGGCCGGAACCGTACAAGCGCCATCCCCCCGCCACCCGCTTGCGGATGTGGCTGTTATCATTGACGAAAAAGCGGTTGACTACCTCAGAAACGGCATCGGAATACAGAGTGAATGGATGCAACTGCAACAGAATGAACTGAATGCGTCCGGTGTCCCTTTCGGCACCTACTATGCGGCGGATCTCCGCGACGGAATAGTTCCGGCAGCCAGACTATATATATTCCAGAACCTTATGAACCTGGACAAAAAACTGTGTGATGCCATTGCCAAACTGAAAAAAGACGGGGCAACTCTTGTTTTCCTCCGGGATACCGGATACGAACAAGCGTTTTCGGAAATTAAAAAGGTATCGGAAGTAATCGGCATGAAAGTTGACCGGATTGAAAATACCGCAGGAGCTTTTACCGCAGCGATGCCGGAACACCCGCTGGTCAAATGGGATAATACTGTATTGAAAAAGAAATCATCCGTTCCATGGCCGCGGACAGCGAAGGTGTTCGGCGCTTTCAACAAAAACGATCCCATCCCGGACAAGACCATTCTGGCTCAAACGCCTGAAACGCTTACTCTGGGCGGCAGGACGGTAAAACCGAAGGATGTAAACTTTCAGGGAACCTGCATAAATCTTAAGAGCGTGCTGAACATTCCCATCAAAGACGGAAATTCGGCGTTCGTCTATTTTGAATTGAACAGCCCTGTTTCTCAGCAGATTACAGTCGGTTGCGGAGCCGACTGGTGGATGCAGTGGTGGGTGAACGGCACCCCCGTCTTTGATACACTGAACAGCGGAAACGGCAAGGCTGATTTTTCCGTTCGGGCCCATACATTCAATTTGCCGTTGAAACAGGGTAAAAATACCGTAGCTGTCCGGGTAATCAGCGGGACATCCGGATTTCTGTTTTCCGCAGGCGGGACGGATGAAATTTCCGCCCCGGCTATTTTCAGTCCGGTCTCCGAACATATCGACCGCAGCGAATATACTCTGGCCGTCACTGATCCGGGAGCCATGGCGCTGTCTTCCTATTCCAATGCGCCTGAAATTGGCTTTGCCTTGAAAGAGCACGGGCAATGGAATTCAATCTTTGTCGGAACCCGTGTTTTGTCCCGTCATCTGGTTGCCGCACTGGCCGGATATTCCGGAGCCTGGCGCTTGATTGGTACAGACGTGATTTCGTGCGCGGCAGAGAATATGATTATGCTCCATCCGCTGCGCAGTGGCGATTTTGAGATCAGACTGAAGAAACCTGCGAGCCTTCACGAATGTCCGCCAGGCAAAATTGTCACAGACAGCAAACTTATTCACCGGCAGTTTCTTCCCGCCGGACAGACCTATATATTCATGCTGGAATAAAGCCTACGTTTGAATATGGAAATTGCAATTCTTCCGCATATCTGTTGATTCCTTTTTTTCAGGGGTTAAATTAGAGACTGCTTACACTAATTCGCTCAAAATAAATATGAAAGAATTTAA
>CAIMFA010000062.1 GCA_903840185.1 uncultured Lentisphaeria bacterium
ACGCAACCTGAAATCAAAGGGCATTTGAAAACTACCCCGGAAAATCTCGACATCATCAGAGAGGGCATGCACCTTTCAGTCAACTCTCCTCACGGCAGCGGAAAGAACGCGAAGAACGAAGCCATTGATCTCTACGGCAAAACCGGAACAGCGGAAGTCGGCCCCTCATATAACCGCCACAAGAACACCTGGTTCATCGGCTTCGGCACTCATGCCGACAAAACTTATGCCGTCGCCATACTGGTCGAAAACGGCGAATCCGGCGGACGCTCCTGCGCCCCGCTGGCCGCCCGTTTCTTCTCTGAATGGCTGAGCGGCAAACCCGGAGAAACAACGGTTGACGCCTCGGAAGATACATCTGACGAAACCATTCCAGATCTGGAAGATATCCGTCCGCCTCAGCCAGCGCCGAACAATAACGAAGACTCAGAAGAAGAGTAACGGCCAGTGCCGAACAATCTGAAGTTTTTATACGCCTCAGGCAGATTACGGACAAATTCAGGCTCAAGTGCGATGAAAAATATTTTCCTGAATTTTTTAATTCTTTTTAAAATATCCTATTGACAAAGATATTTAAATACACTATAATCTTTATATGAACCGCTTCATATAGAATAATCAAGTAAGCAAAAAGTTCATAATGATTAAGTTAAAAAACATAGCAGAACGAGTTGGACTTGGAGTATCTACCGTATCCGCGGTATTAAACGGTAAGGAATACTGCTATGTGTCTGAATCAAAAAAACAGCTTATCCATAACACCGCCCGGGAAATGGGATATGTTCCCAATCGTATGTCCAGAGGCATCCAGGGACTGCCGACCAATACTATAGGAATTATCGGTTCTCTGCTTTCGGTTCCTGTGAACAGCAGCCTGATAGATCAGTTTAGCCGTCTGATAGACAACCACGGCTATTCAGCCATGCTTGGCGATTCCAGAATGGAAGTGGCGCGCGAAAAAATTTTAATCAATGAGTTTCTGGCACGCGGCGTTGACGGTCTGCTGATACAAAGCAGCATGAAAAGAGATGAACTTGAAGCAGCGGTCAAAGGGCGTATGCCTTTTATCTGTTTCGGACATGATATTGATGGAGTTGATGTAACGATGGACCGTTGTGACGGCGCATTTATTGCTGTCGAGCATCTGATTACGGCGCATCTGCATCGTAAAATAGGCTTTGTGGTAAGAGGTAAAGACACAAATCTGAAAAAATATAATGGCTACCGGATGGCGCTGGAAAAGTATAAGATTGATTATCATGAAGAGTGCTGCTTCGAAATTTTACACGAACTGGACGCCGCCGGGATCGCCGGAGAAATTATCTCATCAGGAATAACTGCGGTTTTCTGTGCAAACGATTTTGTTGCCGGGTACCTGATCAAAGGAATTGCGTCTGCCGGCAAACGCGTACCGGAAGATGTCGCAGTAGTCGGATTTGACGGTTTGGATATCATTTGTGAGTTGATTCAACCATCGCTGACTTCTGTAAGGCAGCCGATAGAGTCAATCGCCAATCAGGCATTTAAATTACTGATGCGAAAACTCAATGGAGAGCAATTAGAAGACAAAACATATTACATTGATCCGGTTCTAAGAATCGCCCAATCGTGCGGATGCAATAATAAAACTGACAAATTTTAAAACTAAAAAGAACAGGAGACTAGAGATGAAAAAGAATGCAATGTCGAAACCAGTAGGGCTCCACCGGAAAGATGAAATTTTTACGCTCATTGAACTCCTCGTGGTGATCGCCATCATCGCAATCCTCGCGGCCATGCTGCTGCCGGCGCTGAACAAGGCCAGAGAGACGGCGAAAGGCAGCCAGTGTATGAGCAATCTGAAACAGATGGGAACCGCAGCGATGCAGTACGGTAATGATAACGGCGATTTTTCAACATCGGCCCGTTATAATAGTGATTATGTTTGGACTAGCAGTCTTGGGGTATATCTTAGCATGGGTAAAACCAAAGCGGAAGCTCTCACACGCTGTGTCAATAATAAAACGGTATATCTCTGTCCAAGCCATGCTGTACGCGGAACAGCCGGAGCATACGGTGTTATTGGCGGATTTTGGGGTATCGGTTATGGCATGAATCGTGCTTTTGATGAGACGGTTTACAACAATAATGGAGTTAAGGCCAATATGGTAAAAAAGCCTTCCATGCTGATTTATTTTCTGGAAACCGACGGTGGCCAGTCGGTAAATACCTCTGACGCGGCATTGCCCAGCAATAAAATATACGGACTCAACGGCTGGGGACTGTCATCGGCAAGTGGAGAACCTAATATTTTACAGGCATGGCATAACCAGACCCCGAACCAGCTTCACTTTGACGGGCATGTGTCAAAAACAAAATGGGGCGGTCTGGCAGGTTGTAATGACACTGTCGGCGCCACATATTGGAGACTTTGCGCAGATGTGAATGCGAGTCCGGGCAGATAAAAAACAGGAGGCTAAAGATGAAAAATAATGCAATGTCGAAACCAGTCGGGCTCCACCGGAAAGATGAAATTTTTACGCTCATTGAACTCCTCGTGGTGATCGCCATCATAGCGATACTCGCAGCAATGCTGCTACCTGCATTGTCCAAGGCCAGAGAAACAGCAAGGGGAAGCCAATGCCAAAATAATCTGAAACAGATGGGGACGGCGGCGATGCAGTACGGCAATGATAACGGCGACTATTCAACATCGGCCCGTTATAACAGCGCTTATGTATGGACAAACAATCTTGGCATATATCTGGGAATGGGCAAGTCCACAACTGAAGTTGCCACCAAATATGTATACAAGAAAACCGTATATCTCTGCCCAAGCCATACAGTACGCGGAACGGGCGGAGCATACGGCGATAATGGCGGATTTTGGGGTATCGGTTACGGCATGAATTTTTTCTTTGATGAAACTGCAGGATCTCCCCCATTCAATGCCGGAGTTAAAGCCAATATGGTCAAAAGGCCTTCAATATTGATTTATTTTCTGGAATCCGATGGCGGACAGCGGATAAATACGACAGACAGCGCAGTTCCGAGCAACAAGATATACGGTTTAAATGGCTGGGGACTGTCAGACGGACCTCTGATACAACAATCCTGGCATACTCAAAGTCCTAATCAGTTGCATTTTGACGGTCACGTTGCCAAATCGAAATGGGGAACTCTGATTGGAAGCGCCGATGCGCGCGGCTGTGAGTATTGGAAGCTTGGCGCAGATTATAATGCAGCTCGATAACTTTGACATTAAAATTTAAAATATAAGTGGAGAAAAATGAGAATATACGGATTGTTGCTGGTTGTGGTGTTGGCGGGGAATGTGGCGGCTCAGGATAGTACTTTACAGAAAAAAGATGTGCTGCTTTACGAGCCATGCGAGTCACTGGAAAGCAGCAATCCGGGGGTGAAGATACCGTCCTCGATCCAGGTGGAAACGCAAGGCAGATACGGCAAGGCGTACCGGATTGAACGGCGCACGTTGAATGAGATGATGAACGGCGATTTCGCTCAAAAAGAATCCAGTTCATGGGTTTACCGGGATAACGCGGCCTGGCAGCCGTCCGGCGGCGTCGGCGACAGTCCATGCCTGAAAATTAACGGCGGCGATGTTTCCGCACCGCTGACCAAGTTGAAACCCGGGTCTCCCAACGCATTTTCGTTTTATGCGAAAAATGCCGGTCCGGCTGCAGACGCGTCCATATCCGTCCGCTGGGAAAGCGGCGGAAAGCAGAATGATATTGTCAAAGACCGCAAACTTGGCAGTGATTTCGAACGGATTATGCTTCCGCTGACAGCGGAAGCAGATTCCGGAACAGCAATTATTTCTGTTAATGGCGCAGCCTTAATAGACAATGCCCAGTTGGATAAAGGATTAGGATTTTTCAACAGCTATGCACCACCCGGACAACTGCGCAGTTGCGATATCATTGACATTCCTGTCAACGGCAAATATTTTTCGCCGGAAAAAGGCGCGTTCAGCTGCTGGATCAATGTGCCATGGCTGAATCAGGAAGTAGCTGGCGACACCGTCTGCACCTTCTTCGGAGTTACTAACGCGGAAACAAAAATTAAAAAATGGGGAGCTAACTCGATTATCGGAATCTGCGGCATTCCTAAACCCAAACCGTCTGACAAGCTGGCCGGCACCATAAATTCATATATGGTGGATGCGGAAAACCGGTCTATCGGCGCCAGTGAAAATCTGACTAACCTGAAGCTGGACGAAGGCCCGTGGCATCTTTGTGTCATCAACTGGGAGTTAAAAGACGGCAAGATGCAGTTTGCCATGTATATTGACGGCGACAAACTGAAAATCAATAAAGAACAGCCGTTCGGCCCAAATAAGGTTCCAGCTTCAATCACGGTCGGATATGCCGGCGGCGGCTATCTGAACGGCCTCATGGATGATTTTGCCATCTTCAACCGGCCGTTGACCGAAGCTGAAATCATGGCAATTTATAAGTCTTCACAACCGCTTTCCGCAATGCTTAAATAATCAATCTTAAAATAAGGTGAATAAAATGGTCAGAATGTTAATGGTTCTGGCGGGGATGTTCCTTGCCGTAAATGTGTACTCCGCGCTGGATATTGTCAAGGACGGGAAAAGCGACTGG
>CAIMFA010000063.1 GCA_903840185.1 uncultured Lentisphaeria bacterium
CGCGGAATCATTGGCGCTGTATTTGTTCCTGATTACGGTCGGGGACGAGGATGGCGTGTCTTGGTATGCCGACGAATCTGTATGCAGGCGGTTGAATTTCACCGTTGGCAGATTAAAAGCGGCGCGGCGTGAGTTGGTCGCCGGCAGACTTATCGCGTACCGGAAACCGCATTATCAGGTTTTGGAGCTTCCGCGTCTGCAAAGTTCAGATAATTTCCGCAAAGCGTTGCGTACTGCTATCAGCAGCGAAATGCCGCCGGAAGAGCGGCAACCGCAGGGTACGGAAGGCATGGGGATCAGTTTGCATCCTCCGGGCGGCGCTTACCGCCGTGACGCGGAAGTTTGCGATACCCTGCCGATTGCAACGATAATCAACGCCATGACCGGAGGTGATCAATGAATACCGTGAGTCGGCATCTTCTGATTCATCATCTGGCAGAAGACGAAAAATTGAACGCCATGCAGATAGCAAAACGTCTGCATATCAGCGAAAAGACCGTGCGGCGAAGCCTGAAAAAAGAACGTTATTCGGCGGAGCCGCCCCGGCAGATCACGCACAAACTCGATCCCTATAAAGCGCGGATCAAGGAACTGCTTGAGCGTGAAGCTTACACGGCGGTACAGTTATTCCATATAATGCGCGATGAGGGGTATCGTGGCTGTGAGAGCATGCTGCGTGACTATGTTGCTCAAGTGCGTCCCAAAAGGCAAACACCATATCTGACACTCAACTTCGAACCGGGGCAGACAGCCCAGGTTGACTTCGCCGAATGTGGATTTATCAATGTCGGAGAGTGCCGCCGGAAACTGTACGCTTTTGTGATGGTACTGGCTTACAGCCGGATGATGTTCGTGAAGTTCATCATGCGTCAGAACATGGAACATTTTCTCCAGGGACACCGTGAGGCGTTCGAGTACTTTCATGGCGTGACCAGGGAAGTTATGGTGGACAATTGCAAAGTTGCGGTGGTCAGATCGGCGAATTTCGGCGCTTCCGGCATCAATCCGCGCTACGCCGATTGCGCTGACCATTATGGCTTCAAGGTATGTCCTTGCGGGGTTCGGAAAGGAAATGAAAAAGGGATAGTTGAGCGCAGTATAGGATTTTTACGTACAAGCTTCCTCAACGGCCTTGACTTGGCAACCCTGACCCTGGCCGCGCTGAATCACGGTGTCCGGCAATGGATGGACACCGTCGCCAACATACGTGTCCATGGAACATCCGGTAAAATTCCAGCCGAACTGTTCAGCAAGGAGCAAAACGCCATGAATTCGCTGCCGCGGTTTCCCTACGACTGCGGCGTACTTATCCGGTCACGAGCCGACCGGCAGTACCGCGTTACCTTCGAGTCGAACCGCTATTCGGTACCGCCAGAGTTCGCCGGAATGCATATTGAACTGAGTGTTTATCCAGAAACAGTACGATTCCGCCATGAAGGTAAAACCGTGGCGGAACACGAACGCTGTTACGAACGCAACCGCGATCTCGGTTTGCCCGAGCACGATCAAAAACTGCTCGAACAGCGTCGCAAAGCCCGATACGGAATCATCATAAAACAGTTTCTGGCGCTCGGCCCGGCGGCGGAAAACTACTACAAGGGACTTCAAAACAAGCGCCTCAATTTCAGTCTGCACATCAGAAAAATCATGGCGCTGGCGAGTGTCTACAGCCGCGACGACCTGCTCAGCGCCATGACCGATGCCGCAACTTCAGGTGCCTTCGGCAGCGACTATATCGCCAATATCCTTGAAGCACGCAGCCGGATCATGCCGGAACCGGGACCTTTGCACCTGAGCCGAAAATCCGACCTGCTTGATCTAGAAATACAAAGTCCAGATCTGGGCATCTACGACATTGATTGAAGGAACGAATATGAAAAAAAACAATGATATGCTGGAAAATAAACTGACCGCGTTGAAACTCAATTATTTTGCGGAAAACTTCCGGGCTGCCGCTCAATTGGCGGCCGAAAGTAATATGACTCACTTGGAATTTCTTAGCGAACTGACCGATGGAGAACTGGCTGAACATGACACCCGCACTGTACAGCGACGGCTGCGCAATGCCCGGCTCCCTTGCGAGAAGACCCTCGAACAGTTCCAGTGGTCACATCCCGAAAAAATCAACCGGATGCAGATCGAAAACCTCATGCGTCTGGACTTCATCAACAAAAAAAGCAACATTTTGATTATTGGCGGCTGTGGGCTGGGCAAAAGCCATCTTACAATGGCGTTGACCCGCCAGGCCTGTTTGAAAGGTTACAACGCCCTGTTCTGTTCCGCGATTGAGATCGTCAATAATCTGACTGCCGCTCGAGCTGCCAATTGCCTTGACCGCGCCCTGAAAAAGTACTTGACGCCCAATGTGCTTGCCATGGATGAGCTAGGGTACCTGCCGCTCGACAAGTTAGGTTGCGACCTGCTTTTTCAGGTGGTCAGCCAGCGCTATGAGCGCGGTTCAATGATTATCACCTCTAACCGCGTATTCAAGAACTGGGCGGAAATCTTTCATAATGATCCGGTAGTAACCTCTGCCATTCTGGATCGACTGTTACACCATAGTGAAGTCGTCACTATCGAAGGCAAGAGCTTCCGGATGAAAGATCGTGTCACCTGAAATCAGCGCTGATAATCAGTTCGACAGCCGTAAACGGGGGCGCTGAAGCACGCGATTAGCTTCCGCCCCCGCTTTTTGCGGCCAATAAACAAAAATCGCGATGAGGCCCTGCGATCCACGCGCCACGTAATCCCGACAACCGCCGTCAGTCAAAATATACAGCATACTTACGGCGGAATCAAACTCGATTCACGACCCGCCCGGACGCCGATCTCATTGTCCTTCCAGGAGAAAAGCCTATACCCGAAAATACAACCGAAAAATCCCTCCTCTCCCTGCTGATTTCACCTCAACCGGGAGCCGGATATTTTTTGTACTGTCACTCAATGTGGACATTCGAAATCAGCGAAATTCGGACATTTCAAATCGGCGCCGACACGCCGATAGCGATGCCGTAGCAAGCCCAGGTTGCGGCGTTGTTATAGTCCGCCTGGCTGGTCATACACGCGAGTTCAGCAACTTTACGATTAACGACGTACTGTTCAGCAGCCGCGGCATCAGCGTCAGCCTTTTCCTTCGCGGCTTTGGCGTCGAGTTCGGCCTGGGTCAGAACGACTGGAGCTGCTTCTGTGGTCGGCGGTACGGTTGTTTTGTTCTCATCCATGATAACTTCTCCTTGCGAGATACTCGCATTTTTGTTATAGAGCAGCCCTAAAACCATTTTAAGACTGCATACTTCGACTTTATATTC
Source organism: uncultured Lentisphaeria bacterium (assembly GCA_903840185.1). GTDB lineage: Bacteria > Verrucomicrobiota > Lentisphaeria > Victivallales > Victivallaceae > CAIPAT01. The sequence continues at coordinate 3,309 of CAIMFA010000063.1, forward strand.
ATATTCTACATTCTGAGGCTTGCCATCTTGTGTCGTGGTTGATTATTTCAGGTTGACTTCCCTTTGATATTGGACTTTTCATGCCTCGCAGTCATTTTCCACCTCCATTTTTC
>CAIMFA010000064.1 GCA_903840185.1 uncultured Lentisphaeria bacterium
AAATAGAATATAGCATCAATCGCAAAAGCGACGGCGGCAAGGATATTGACAGGATCAAAGCTCCGTACTTTTACTTGTATGTGATGATTGAAGGCAATGACGAGTATAATAACCATAACACGCTCCGGTTTTGTTACCCTGCCGAGGCCAAACCCGGTTCTGATACTTACGATGAGTCCAGAATTTTGACGGCGGTACAGAGCTTGAAGCGCCATACGATTAATCTTGAAAACGTTAGTGCCTTATCTACTGCTAAAAAGGGCGGTATGGGGTTCGGCGATCGCGAAGTAAAAATCAAGTTGACTAAAGTCGGGGACCGCAAAATTGTCGCCTATCACCTGGAAGTTTGGGGCAAGTCCGAGAAAATAGCGGAAAAAGACTGGAACGAGCCCGGCTATGCTAAAGATAAGAAATGGTGGCTCAAGTACTGATTTTAATCGGAATCAGTCTTGCGAATTCCGGTCTTTTGAGCTATTTTATGTGCTCAATTGTTATCAGAAATGATTTACGCAGTGTAATTCAGTATATATTTTGAAAGGAATTAAGATGGCTAAGGGAACGATCGTACAGAAAATTATTGATAAACATTTTGTTTCAGGCGAAAAGACCGCCGGTTGCCCCGTCGCGATCCGGATTGATCAGACGCTGACACAGGATGCCACCGGCACGATGGCATATCTTGAGCTGGAAGCGATGAAAGTGCCCAGAGTCAAAACTGAAATTTCCGTATCCTATGTTGACCATAACATGATGCAGAACGGCCCGGAAAACCGCAACGACCATCTTTATCTGCAATCTGTCGCCGCGGCCAAAGGCGTTTATTTTTCCCGTCCCGGCAACGGAATCTGCCACCAGGTTCACCTGGAACGTTTCGGCGAACCGGGCAAAACGCTGCTGGGCTCTGATTCTCATACACCGACTAACGGCGGTGTCGGGATGATGGCGATCGGCGCGGGCGGGCTGGATGTGGCGCAGGCGATGGCCGGGGTTCCTTTCCGTATGGCTTATCCGAAAGTTATCGGAGTCAAATTAACCGGCGCGCTTTCGCCCTGGTGTTCCGCGAAAGACGTTATTCTGAAACTGCTGGAAATCCTCACCACGAAAGGCAACGTCGGCTGTATCGTTGAGTATTTCGGGCCGGGCGTGAAAAGCCTGTCCGTGCCGCAGCGCGCTACCATCACCAACATGGGCGCTGAACTAGGAGTAACTACTTCGATTTTTCCGTCAGATGCAAATACCAAAGCATTTCTTGATGCTCAGAAGCGCGGCGGAAAATGGGTTGAACTCCAGGCCGATGCCGATGCTGAATACGACCGGGTGATCGAACTGGATCTGGCCGGCGTTGAGCCGATGGCGGCTTGTCCGTCCAGCCCGGACAATATCAAGCGGGTCAAAGAACTTGGCGGCATCAAAGTCGAACAGGTGATTATCGGTTCCTGCACCAACAGTTCGGTTCGCGACCTAACGATTGTCGCCGCGATGCTGAAAGACCGTCATGTTAACGATAAAGTCACATTATCCATCGCTCCCGGCAGCCGCCAGGTGCTGGAAATGCTGTCGCGCAACGGGATGCTGGGCGATCTGATCGCCGCCGGGGCGCGGATACTGGAAACCGGCTGCGGCCCGTGTATCGGCCAGGGGCAGAGCCCGGCTGACACGACCGTCACGCTGCGGACTTTCAACCGCAATTTTGCCGGACGCACCGGCACCAAAGGCGATCAGGCGTATCTGGTCAGTCCGGAAGTCGCCGCCGCCGCCGCGCTCACCGGCGTATTTACCGATCCGCGCGAACTCGGGATGAAATATCCGGAGATCGCCGAAGTGAAAGAATTTCTGATCAATGACAATATGATCATTCCGCCGCAGCCGGCGGATGCCTCAGTCGAGATCATCCGCAAGCCGACAATCGGGCGTCCGCCGGAAAATACCGCGCTGCCGCAGGATATCACCGGGGAAGTTGTAATCAAGGTCGGCGACAAGATCACCACCGACCATATCATGCCTGCCGGGATTCACTTGAAACTGCGCAGCAATATCCCAGCCTATTCAAAGGTGGTGTTTGAGTGTTTCAGCGAAGACGGCAAGCCTACTTTCGCCGAGCGCGCCGCGATGGTGCGGGACGCCGGAAGACACGGTATTATCGTCGGACGCGACAGCTACGGCCAGGGCTCATCCCGCGAACATGCCGCCATCTGCCCGATGTTTCTGGGCATCAAGGCGGTCATCGCTTTTGCTATCGAACGCATTCACGCCGCCAACCTCGTCAATTTCGGAATCCTGCCGCTGGT
>CAIMFA010000065.1 GCA_903840185.1 uncultured Lentisphaeria bacterium
GGCTTAGCCGGGGCATGAGCATTATTGAAATTGAATACAATAGTGTCTTTTTTATCAGCGTCTCCAGTCATCTTTCTCCCGCCATCCTGTAATTATTTATATTTCAAGACTGCCGGCCGTCTCCAGCCAGTAGGTCGGAACCGGAGCGGACTGCTCAACAACTTGTAAAGATATATCCTGCCGGTGCATTTCATGCAATTTCCGGCGCGCAAGTTCCCTGACCAGTTCATAAGTGTTGCATTCGGAACTGACATGCACCAGAAAAAGAGCTGAAGTACGCTCAGAAATAAGTTCCGGCAGCGAATTAACCGTATCTAGATTATTCAAATGCCCGTTGCGCCCCATGATCCGTCTTTTCAAATGCAGCTGCCGTTGAGAATTTCGAAGCATTTCCTGATCGTAATTGCTTTCAAGCACCAGAATATCACAATCATAAAGCCTCTGCCGGGTAAGGCCGTTGACCACCCCCAGGTCTGTCGCCAGAGCAATCGAACGCCCGTTTTTAGAAATAGTGAACCCCACCGGGTCAATCGCGTCATGCTGAACAGCGAAAGGCAATATCCGGAATCCGCAAACTTCAAAAAACTCCCCGGGTTCAAATACCAGCACTCTGTTTGAAAGCATCTCCTTCTTTTCCAGATAGCCCATCGTCCTGGACGTCACATATGCCGGAATATCAAACTGGTTGCAGAACAGCCTGCATCCTCTGACATGGTCTTCATGCTCGTGCGTCAGCAGCAGCGCTTTGATCTGTTCAGGAACAACGCCGGCAGCCGCCATGCGCGCCAGCAGTTCCTTGCGCGAAAAACCGGCGTCAACCAGAATGGAGGCATCAGGCGAATGAATCACAAAAGCATTGCCTCTGCTGCCGCTTCCCAGCGCAGTTATACCAATTGTCATTTATCTGTCACTCTTTTTCTAAGTTCTTTGATACTTGATCCGGAACACATCTAATCCATTTTTATGCTTTTAAGGCGGTTCATGCTGGATTTTTACAGTTTAATGCATAATATTACTATATAATTTATAGTGAACAATATCAATTCGCTGTTCAGTGATAAACAGCATAAAAATATGACGGGTATCATGGCAGATCAATATTTAAATCAAAATCAGGAACTTAAGCAGGAGCAGATACTGGCTCCGCAGCAGATACAATCGCTTGAAGTACTGCTGACTCCGCTGCTGGAGCTGCAGGATAAACTCAATCATGAGCTTGACCGCAATCCGGTTATCGAACAGGTTAAGACCAGCAAGGAGCCGCTCCCGGAAGACCCGATCTTCAAGGCCGGCAGCAATGAAGAGCAAACCGGTCCGGAAGGCGACGACGAAAGAGATATTTCCGACTTGATGGAACTGGCCGATACCTGGCATGACTATCTTCCGCCTGCTCACAGCGCCGCTGATTATTCCGAAGAGAATGAGGAAAAACGGGACTTCATGTTCAACTCCCTGATCAAGCAGCCGTCGCTGCAGGAACAAATGCTGGAACAACTGAGACTCTCTGACGCCGATGCTCAGACCGCCGCCGTTGCTGAAACCATCATCGGCAGCATTGATGAGAGCGGCTATCTCCGCACTCAACTGCCGGATATCGCTTCAGCCGCCAATGCAAGTCAGGAACAAGTCAATGAAGCATTGAAACTGGTTCAGTCATTCGATCCGCCCGGAATCGGAGCACGGGATCTTAAAGAATGCCTGCTGCTCCAGCTGGAACGGCAGAAAAGCCAGGACAAGCGGCTTCTTAAACTTATCAAGTATCATCTTGAGGATATCGGCAAAAACCGGCTGCCGCAAGTCGCCAGAATCATGCGCATCTCCATCGAGGAACTTACCGGCCTGGTCGAAAAGATCAAAGATCTGAATCCATATCCGGGGTCGGCCGTTTCCCCCGACAATACTGTATTTGTCATACCGGAGCTCTCCGTTGAAAAGGTCAATGATGATTTTCAGATTACCCTGAACGACGAGCAGATACCGCATCTCCGGATATCCAGAATGTATATGAATCTGCTGGAAGATCCAAACACACCCAAGGAAACCAGAGATTACATCCGGGAGAAAATCATCAGCGGAAAAATGCTGATAAGAAGTCTGGAACAGCGGCAGAGCACAATCCAGCGGATCGCCCAGGTGATTGTTGATTCACAGCATGATTTCCTGGTCAAAGGCATAGAATATATGCGTCCGCTGACCATGCAGCAGGTTGCCGACAAACTGGGACTGCATGAAACCACCATCAGCCGGGCAATTGCCAACAAATACATCCAGACCCCCATCGGATTGTTTGAATTCAAATTCTTCTTCAGCGGCGGGTATCAGACTGACGAAGGCGAAGTGCTGTCTTCGAAAAGCATTAAAGAGAAAATCCGCGACCTGATCTTGAAAGAAGACCGGGAAAAACCTCTTTCCGACAGCAAGCTTTCCACAATGCTTAAAAAGGCCGGACTCTCAGTCGCCAGACGAACCGTGGCCAAATACCGCGAAGAGATGGATATTCCGCCATCCAATCTCAGGAAAGAGTATAAATGAGCGATTATTCCGCCTCAATACGCAAAATCAAGCTGTTTTTATCCCGGACATGGGTGCTTTTTATTCTGGCTGTTCTGCTGGCGTTTACCGTGCGGACTTATGTCTGCAACCGGGAACTGGCTTCGATAAAGAGCCAGACCGGAGTGGATTTCTACCCTTTTTTCGTTGAAAGCTCCATCATGTACGGCTTTGCGAAAGATGTCGGCAGCGGCAAAGGCATCCCAACCTATGACCGCAGCCTGACCGGGATGGACAAAGTGAAAGTCAGTGAACAGATGCCGCTGGGCATTGAATATTTTCTGGGGTATTCCTGGCGCATCGCCAAATTAATTTTCGGCGAACCGAAGCTGTCTCCTGCCGACAAAATATATGAGGATGACCCTGCAGGAGCGGCATTCATGCGCAATACCATCCGGCTGTGGGCGTCTCTGACCGCCGGATTTATCTTTCTGTGGCTTTATTTCCTGCGCTGTCCCCTTCCCTGGGCAGCGTCCGGGGCGCTGATCTACGCCTTCGCGCCTGCCGCCATCGCCCGTTATACCGGACAGGATATTCTGTGCGAAGCTTTCGCGATGCCGTTTCTGACCGCCGCGTTTGCCTTTGGCGCGCTCGCACTGCGGAAACGCTCCGTGCGGGCGCTGTTTATAACCGGCATCTGTACTTTTTGCGCAACCGCATTCTGGGATATGAGCCAGTTATGCTTTCTGCTGTGGGGCGTTTACGAAATCGTCAGGGTAATGTCCGGCGGCGGAACATCCGGGAAACGGCTCCAGTTCTATCTGTTTATGTATGCGGCGCTGCTGCTTTCCGCCGTGCTGGTGCCGTATAACCGTGCTCATCAGTTGATATGCTCGCCGCTGATCATATTCATTTTCCCGACCCTGTTTGCGCTCTATTTTATGCCGTCGATAAAATTCACGCGCAAGCTGGCCGTACTGCTTGTTTCCGGCCTGGTCTTTTTCGGAATCTGGAAACTGGTGAGTTCCGGCTATGCCGAAAACTACAGCCATTTCAACGAACTCATCAAGGCGAAAATAGCATTCTGCAACGTCAAACCGGCCGACCCGGACAAACTGAATTTCGCGGCGAGATTTCTCTGGACGCCGTCGCTGCATTCCGCCTCCATGTTTCAAACCAAGCTGCTTTTTCCCGCCGCGCTGTGGATCATGGGCATCGCGTTTATCGCCGGATTATGTTTTAAGAACGCCAGAAAGCGCCTGAAGACCGGGTTGAGCCGGTCGCTGCTGCCGTTATGGCTGACCGCGGTTTATTTTCTGATTTACATTATTATGGTGCGTTTCAGTGTCTTCTGCGGAGTTTTCTCCGCAGTGGCGCTGCCGCTGATTTTCTACGATCTGTACCGGAGCAAATCCAAATTAAGTCTCCGGATAGTGCTGATAATTACCGCGCTGCTGGTAATTTACCTTGAAGCGGAAGCCACCGTCAACCAGCGCCGGAACTACTCGAAAACCTTTCTGCGGGAAACAAGCGACCTGGTGAAATGGTTCAGACGTGCAAATATTCAGGGTCATACCGTCCTGGCGGAAATGACGCTGTCGCCGGTGCTGAAAGCCTACTGCGGGGCCAATATTGTTGTTCAGCCAAAATTCGAGCTTCCCGCCAGCAGAAGGCTCGCTGAAGACTATATTAACTTGATGTATAACGGCAGCGAAAGCCAGTTCGCCGGATTCTGCGAATATTACGGCGTCGAATATGTGGTTTTCAACTGCAACTCAAGCTTTGAACCGCTGCATCCTTATTCGTACCGGTATATTGCCGCCGCCAAACAGGTCAATGTTAAATCAACAGTATTTTTAATGGATATGCGCCCCAGGGAAATGCAATATTTCTATGAAATCACCCCTCCGGGCGAAGTGAATTCTCTGTCAACTAAATACAGAGTTTTTAAATACATTCCGCCCGCGGATAAGATCAAGGCTATGCAAACCGCGCAACTGGCATGGCAGTGTTACAAAGAACGCAATATGCCGCTGGCGGAAAAACTTGCCGAAGCCGCGTTCCTGACCGACCCGCAGTCACAGAACATATATCTGCTTTACTACAGGATTTACAAGCAACTTCCGCAATTCAAGCTGGAAAACTTCACTGCCGCCCGTAAGTAATTGAGCCTGAATAATTCATAAACTTATGGAGAAATACTGCAATCTGCTCAAAGTAAAGCCTTTGCCGATGTCTTCTCCGTAGCGCTGCTACGAATGCGGCATCGTCGAAATCTTTCTTTTTGAGCATATTTTCGTCTTTCATCCTTTTTTTATGAATAATCCAGGTTAGAAACAGCTGCTCTCTTTTTGTTTCAATAGAAAGTTCATTTTAAAATCTTGCATATTATTTGGGCGGATATTATACTCTGCACGGCTGAAAATTTGAGCATAGACGAGCAGGATTGTGGATTGGATTTTTTCGATCCGACTGACAGGCGATATTAATATCGCATGAGGGAGGAACTGAAAAATACGGCCGCAAGACAATCGTCCCGCACTGCGGGATTGCGATCTTTATGATTTAGGATTCGCACTCTTCAAGGCCTTCGATACCCCGGTATCGGCAGCCCCTCATAATACGAACCAATTCTCAATATTTTCGCAATCTATGTTGAATTTTCAGCCGTGCAGAGTATATATTGAAGTCCGGAAAAAATTTCGTAACTTTCATAAAAAGAGGTGCATTATGAGCAAAAAATGTGAAGACAGCAGCAAAAAAAGCGCAAGTCAGGAAAAAGCAAAATTTGTCTGCAAAAAATGCGGCGCGTCAGCAAATGAAAAAAGCCATCTATGCAAGCCAGAGAAAGCAAAAAAATAGCAGTCGAACTGATTGGCAATATCTAATTTTGCCAGTCAGTTCCTTTGAAAACCCTTTCAAATTCATGAGAATTCCTTATTCCTGAAACTGCGGCAACAGCAGTTTTCCGTAACTCCCGGCTTCTGAATTCCATCTGCTGATATAACCATCTTTAAAATCCTGAAGTTTTAAAGCACAAAAATGCTTTTTTATGTTGCAACTGAAGCGCAACGGGGTAAAATTAAAGAGATATCAAAATAAGGGTTCTTACATGTTTACGGGATTAATTGAGAGTACGGGGAAAATCAAGTCTAGAACTGTTTCCGGCGGCGCCGGCAAACTGGTTGTCAAAGCAGACAAGACTCTGCCTGAACTGAAATTCGGTGAAAGCATCGCGGTCAACGGCGCCTGTCTGACGCTGGAACGGGAGCTTGCCGACGGTTCGCTGGAATTTCACACCCTGGAAGAAACCCTGAGCCGGACTAATCTCGGACAAACCGCCATCGGCGGCATAGTTAACCTGGAAAGAGCGCTGAAGCTGGGCGACCGGCTTGGCGGCCATATAGTCAGCGGTCATGTGGACGCGGTTGCGCCGGTGATCAGCCTGAAAAAAACCGGGGCGGATTATGAACTGCGCGTCAGCCTGCCGGAGCAGCTGCGGCCGTTTCTGGTGGAAAAAGGCAGCATCGCGGTGGACGGGATCTCCCTGACCCTGGTCGATGTGACGGATGACGCTTTTTCGGTGCATCTGATTCCGGTAACGCTGGATGGGACTGCCTTGAAATTCCGTCAAAAAGGCGATCTGGTCAATCTGGAAGCCGACATGATCGGCAGATACGTGCAAAAACAGCTTTCAATGATGAAGGCTGCGGATAAAACGTCAAAAGTAACGCTGGAAATGCTAACGGATTCCGGCTGGTAACAGGATATTTCACCATGAAATTTGGAATAAGTTTTTTATATTGTCCAGGCGGCGCGGCGCTGCATACTTTCAGATACGATCTTTTTCCCGGCGCGGAACTGCCGGAAAGCATGATGAGCCAGGAAACGAGACCGGCAGGAATGGACATGCTCAATTTCAAGAAAATTCATTTCAGCGAACTGATGCCGAACGGCGTTTCCAGGGCGATTGTCGCGCAGGGCGAAAAGATCAAAGCCGGATTCAAAGATGAAATGCAGCGGCTGATCAGGATTGCCGCCAGCTTGAATGCCGAAACGATCTCTATGGACTTCGGCATCGAAAACGCTGTGACGGACGACAACTACCGCCGGGAACTGATCCGGCTGCTGCGGGCGATCGAACCGGATTTATACCGGCATGAAATAGAATTACTGCTGCCGGTAAGGATTCCGCTGCTGCCGGGAATGGCAACTGAGGACTATCTCTCCATCAAGCGCGAACTCATGTGCCCGGACATTCATTTTCTGGTGGACATCCACCCGCATGAACTGGTCGGCAAGAGCGTGAATCTGCATGAACTGTTCCGCTGGTTGAAATTCAACATTAAGACTGTAAGGTTTTTCTATGAACCTGAAACCGGTAACCGGCTGGTGGAAAAGCTTTTAACCCCGTGGCTGGACTGTCTTAAGAAGAATTTCTTCGAAGGTTGCGTGCTGCTTTGTCCGGCCTCGTCGAAAATTGATGTATTTGAAACGGAAATAGCATATCTGGAAAAACTGGTCGTGGAGTTGAATAAAAACAATAAACCGGACGCAGTTATACTCTGCGCGGTTGAAAATTCAGCTTATAGATGAATAGGATTGTGGATTGGATTTTTTCGATCCGACTGACAGGCGATATAAATATCGCCGGAAGAAGGAACGGAAAAATACAGACGCAAGACATTCACCGCAAAGCGGTTGCGATCTTTCGAGTTTGGATTCGTACTCTTCGAGGCCTTCGATACCCTGGTATCGGCAGCCTCTCAGAATACGAACCAATTCTCAAAATCTCCGCAATCTAAAGTTGAATTTTCAGCCGTGCAGAGTATAAATAATTTAAAAATATTGAAAGGGTCATGTCATGTTAAGGTTGGGTGTAAATGTTGACCATGTCGCAACTGTCCGTCAGGCGAGAAAAGCGAAATATCCCAGTCCGGTCGAAGCCGCGATAATTTGCGAACAAACCGGTGCCTGGGGCATCACTGCGCATCTGCGCGAAGACCGCAGGCACATGGTGGATGCGGACATGGTGCTGCTGAAACAGAAGATTTCACGGCTGAATATGGAAATGGCCGTAACTGATGAAATGCTCAAAATAGCCTGTTCGCTGAAACCGCACAGTTCATGTCTGGTTCCGGAAAAACGGCAGGAGCTGACGACCGAAGGCGGTCTGGATGTCGCCGGCAATCTGAACAGGATCACTGAAGCGGTTAATACCCTCCATCAGGCGGGAATTATCGTCAGTTTATTTATAGACCCGGACAAGCATCAGGTCGAAGCCGCTAGAGCCTCCGGCGCGGAGTATATTGAAATGCATACCGGCAGATTTGCCGATACCGCCGGAACGGAGCAGCGCAGAGAGCTTGACCGCCTGATCAAGGCGGCGGAACTGGCAAATTCCATCGGACTGAATGTCAACGCCGGACACGGTATTGATTATGTCAATATTCAGGGCATCCTGGAAATTCCTTACCTGAAAGAGCTGAATATCGGTCACAGCATTGTCGCCCGCGCGGTCATGGTCGGCATCGGCCAGGCGGTGAAGGAAATGCTCGATTTGATGAAACCTTATAACAAATAAATACAGGGAATTCAGGAGTCAGAATTCCGGATTTATGATAACGTTAAAAACATAGAACGATGAAATAAAGATATTTAAAAAGGGGGTAGGTTATGCCTGTTACATTGTTGCAGAATATTTTGGAAAAGGGCGTAAGTTCCGATGCTTCGGATGTTCATATTAAAGAGCATTCCCCCATTGCCTACCGCATTGACGGGGATATGATCAGCAGCGATTTCATCCCGGATGTGGAGATGCTCGAACGTTTTATTTCCCAGGTCGCCAATCCCGATCAGATTGAATACTTCAAAAAAACCGGGGACCTGGATCTTTCCCATTACGAGGACGGCGTCGGACGCTTCAGGGTGAACGCGCATCGTCAGCGGAATATGCTCTGCCTGAATTTCCGTTATGTCAAAAATAAAGTGATGACCTTTGAACAGCTAGGACTGCCGCCGGTGCTGACGCAGATTTCAGAATATCCGCGCGGCATAGTGATCCTCACCGGCACGACCGGATCGGGCAAGTCAACATCAATGGCGGCAATGCTGGAGCACATTAACAGCACAATGCGCCGTCACGTGATCACCATCGAAGACCCGATAGAATATGAATTTGAAGACAAGATGTCCTTTTTTGAACAGCGCGAAGTAGGCCTTGACACAATTTCCTTTCCCAGCGCGCTGAAACATGTGCTGCGGCAGGACCCTGACATTATCATGGTTGGTGAAATGCGCGACAGAACCAGCTTTGAGGCCGCATTGCAGGCCGCGGACACCGGCCATCTGGTGATGACCACCCTGCACGCCTCCAACGCCACGCAGACCATCAACCGCATCCTGGACTTTTTTGAACAGGGCGAACAGCCCGCCATCCGTGAAGCGCTGGCGCTGAATCTGGCGGCAATCATATCGCAGCGGCTGATACCGAAAGCCATCGGCACTGGACGCGCCCCCGCCTGTGAGATCATGCTGAATACTCCGATGATAACCAAACTGCTGCAGGAAAACCGGCTGGAAAAACTGCCCATGGCGGTTGCCGCCGGACGCAATGACGGCATGCTTACCTTCAACCAGTGTCTGTATGATCTGGTGGATAACGGGATTATTACCGAGGAGGACGCAATGGAAGCCTCCGACAACCCGGAAGCGCTGAAGATGAACTTCCAGGGTATTTTCCTCTCCGCCGGGGACAATCAGATTATCGGCTGAATAAAGTCAGTCTTCGTTGCGGCGGCCTGTCAGAGATAAGATCAAACTTAGCAACTGGGCCATGGCTACGGCGGCAGAAGCAACATAAGTCATGGCGGCGGCGCTGAGTACTTTTCTCGCGGGCTCCAGTTCATCTTTCTCCAGAATATCACAGGAGCCGAGAAGACTTAGCGCCCGGCTGCTGGCATTGAACTCAACCGGCAGCGTGATCAAATAAAATGCCACCGCGCAGGAAAACAGAATTATCCCCAGATGAATCAGCACCGGTATGTGAAAAAAGAATCCGCCGATGGCCATCCACGGCCCCAGTGTGGAACCGATATTGGCGACTGGCACCAGCGCACTGCGCAATCCCAGGGCGGCATAGCCGACTTTATGCTGGATGGCGTGCCCGGTCTCATGTGCAGCGACGCCGATCGCCGCAACCGAGGTGCTGCCGTAAACCGACTCCGACAGCCGCAGGGTGCGGCTGGACGGATCATAGTGATCTGACAATTCACCTTCCACGGCCTCCACCGGGACATCAGTCAGCCCGTTATCATCAAGGATCATCCGCGCAACTTCAGCGCCGGTCAAACCTCTGACATTGCTTTGCTGACTGTAATGGCTGAATGTTGATTTTACCTTAAATTGAGCGTACATCGCAAAAATAAAGGCCGGAAGAACTAGAACTAAATCATAAATAGTAAACATAATAAAAACTCCTTATTATCATTTCCTGAGCACATAATATAATATTAAAGACAGATAAAATCAATAGCGGCAATGTGCGGGCGCGGTCAGATTACTGCGGGCGATGGACGATTAC
>CAIMFA010000066.1 GCA_903840185.1 uncultured Lentisphaeria bacterium
AATTTATAATAGTAAAAAGAGCCCGCTTTGCGGGAGTTGAAAGTGGAAAGCGAGAAAAGCGAGAAAAGTTATGAAAATCGGGAGTGTGCCCCGCTTGCGGGTCCCGCGAATGCGGGAGAGAAAAGTTATGAAAAGCATTCTGCTGGACTGGTGTCTCCCGCGAATGCGGGAAGGGAGAGCAGTGTCCAAAATAGGAGTAGCCCGCAAATGCGGGAGTTGAAAGCGAGAAAAGTTGAAAGTTGAAAGTTAAAGCAGTAAAACAGAATAACAATATGCTCAACGGGCCTCTAATCCCTCGGAGTGGCTGTTAAAAATGATAATGAAGCTTTCTTTGTGCCTTTGTGTCTTCGTGCGAGAAATGGTCCCGCAATGACGGGACGGTTCTGCACAGCGGTGTCCAAAATGAGGGTAAGTGGTGTCCAAAATGGGGATGGTGTAGTGCCGTCCGTGTCGGACGGAGGATCGAAACTCCTCTCGCGGAGCGAGAACGCTACACCCGAAAGCATTCTGCACATGGCTGTCAAGAATGTCCAAAATGACAAAATTGTCATTTGTTAACGAGAAACTTAACTGGACATCATACAGTCCAGCAAGCATGGTGTCCAAAATCAGGTTAAACGATGTCCAAAATGGGGGAAGCCAGCTTCGCGGAAGTGAAAGGCGAGAAAATGGGCCAAGTTGAAAGTGGAATACGGAGAACCGGATAATGTATCCCAGACTTCCCAGTCATCTCAGACTTCACAGTACTGTCATAACTCTTTGCAGTACCTGTCTAAAATGCGGGTGGAAATTGTTGAATTTTATCAAATTAAGCTGTCCGTCAGGTTTTAATTTCAAGAAAATCTGCTATCTTAAAAAGATGTTTGTGCGGAAATAAAAAAATAAGGGTTGACTTATTGTGAAAGAAATAAAGGTTGGAATCATTGGTTTTGGTACTGTCGGAGCCGGCGTTGCTGCTAATCTGCTGAGTAACGGAGACGTCATTGCCAAACGAACAGGTGTTAAGCTGGTTCTTTCAAAAATCGCCGATATAGATATCAAAAGTGATCGCGGCGTTAAAGTGCCGAAAAAGATATTGACTACCGATGCCATGGCGTTGATTAAGGAAGTTGACGTCGTGGTGGAACTGGTCGGCGGCACCACGATCGCCAAAGATTTCATTATGGCCGCGCTCAAGCTGGGTAAGCCGGTGGTCACCGCCAACAAGGCGCTGCTGGCCAAGAAAGGCGAGGAACTGTTCGCCGCCGCCGAAAAATCCAAGGCGGATATTTATTATGAAGCCAGCGTTGCCGGCGGTATTCCGATCATCAAAGCGCTGCGCGAAGGCCTGGTTGCCAACCGGATACAGAAGATTTACGGGATTTTAAACGGCACTTGCAACTATATTCTGACCAGAATGGAACGCGAAGGCCTGGATTTCGAGCCGATCCTGAAAGACGCGCAGGCCCTCGGCTATGCCGAAGCTGAACCGTCGCTGGATATTGACGGTTTCGATACTGCGCACAAGGCGGCGATCCTGGCATCACTGGCCTACGGCGAATGGTTCGGCCTAGATCCCATTCATATTGAAGGCATACGGGATATTTCCCTGACCGATCTGCGTTTTGCCGATGAACTCGGTTACCGGATCAAACTGCTCGCCATCATCAAGCAGGTCAAAGAGGACGTCCAGATCCGCGTTCATCCGACGCTTATTCCGAAAAACACCCTGCTGGCAGGGATCAGCGAAGTATTCAACGGGGTTATGGTCAACGGCGATTATGTCGGCGATTCCCTGTATTACGGCAGAGGCGCCGGACGGAACGCTACTGCCAGCGCAGTCGTTGCCGACCTGGTGGACGTGGCGCTGAACCTGAAATTCGGTTCGCACCGCCGCATTCCCGCATTCCGGATTGGCCGTCAGTACCGCCATATCCTGCCGATGGATGAGATTGAGACCAGATATTACATGCGTTTCCAGGTAAAAGATAAACCGGGGGTGATCGCTGCGGTATCTAAGATACTGGGGGACAAAGGCATCAGTATTTCCAGCATTGTTCAGCGCGAAGGTCAGTCCGAAGAGAATGTTTCATTGCTGATTCTCACTCATCTGGCCATCGAGAAACAGGTCAAGGATGCGATTGCCGGAATTGAGAAACTGAAGGCGGTCTGCGACAAAGTAAAACTTTTAAGAATCGAGGATATCTAATATGGCCGGAAAACATACTGTAGAGAAAATCGGCGGGACTTCCATGAGCCGTTTCGGCGATATCATGAACAACGTGATCATCGGCGACAGAAAAGGCGCTGAACTTTATAACCGCATATTCATTGTTTCCGCATACGGCGGCATTACCAATCTGCTGCTGGAGGACAAGAAAACCGGCGAGCCCGGGGTTTACGGCGTTTTCGCCCAGGATGGCAAAGAGTGGGAAGCCTCCCTGGAAAAAGTCCGGGCAAAAATGATTGAACTCAACCGTTCGTTTGAAAGCATCGGACTTGACCAGAAAGATGCTGACGCGTTCATCAATGAGCGCATCGACGGCATAAAAGTCTGTCTGAAAGACCTGGCCAGGCTGCGCACTTTCGGTCATTTCACCCCGAAAGACTATCTGCCCGCCACCCGCGAGTTCCTGAGCGCCGTCGGCGAAGCCCACAGCGCCTACAACTCAGTGCAAATACTAAAAAAGCATGGTGTGAACGCCATTTTTGTGGATCTGTCCGGCTGGAAGGAAAGTGAAGCCTGTTCGATTGAAGATACGATTCTGCGTAATTTTGAGGGCATTGACTTCTCTGTATCCATGCCGATTGTCACCGGCTATGCCAAATGTGCCGAAGGCATTATGAACCGTTTTGACCGCGGTTACAGCGAAATCACATTTAGCAAGGTCGCCGTTCTGACTGACGCCCGTGAGGGGATCATTCACAAAGAGTTTCACCTCAGCACCGGGGATCCGAAACTGATGGGCGCAAACAACGTTAAAATCATCGGCAACACCAATTATGACATTGCCGACCAGCTTGCCGATATGAATATGGAGGCGATTCATCCGAAAGCCTCCAAAGAAATGGAAATGAAGAATATTCATATCCGCGTCACCAATGCGTTCGACCCGAAACATCCCGGCACGCTGATTACCAAGGATTACGTTTCGCCGGAACCAAGGGTCGAGATGATCTGCGGACGCAAAGACATTCTCGCTATCGAAGTGTTTGATCCTGAGATGGTAGGACAAAGCGGTTATGACTTCAAACTGCTCGAAAGTTTTGCCCGTTACAAGATCAGTTACATTGCCAAGAATACCAATGCAAACACGATCACTCATTATGTGCCGCAGAAGAGCAAAGACCTGCAGGCGTGTGTGGAAAGCATCCGGGCGCATTTCCCGGCGGCGGAAATTACCACCAGTGAAGTGGCGATTGTTTCCGTGATTGGTTCCAATATGAAGATTCCCGGCTTCCTCTATCGCGCGGCCAAGGCTTTGGCCGAAAAACAGATTAACGTTCTGGCGCTGGATCAGTGTATGCGCCAGGTGAACATGCAGTTCATGATCGAGCGCAAGCATTACGAAGAAGCCCAGAAAGCCCTTCACCGGGAATTTGTAGAAGTTCAATAACCGGCAGTTATTTAGACCCTGAAAATTGGATAAAGCGCACACTTTAAGCTAAAATTGTTAAAAAAAGCACGATTTTTTACCCAAATCGTGCTTTTTTTCTTGCTTTTTTCAAGTGTACGTATTATACTAAAAACGTACACTTAAAAAAAGGAGTATGAGCAATGCCCAAACGGATAACTGGAAAAACTCAT
>CAIMFA010000067.1 GCA_903840185.1 uncultured Lentisphaeria bacterium
GGGACTGCAAACAAATAATTGTTACCCTTACTTGCCACCGGCGGCCCGCCGGGCGTGATCCAACGGTCCCGCAGTCGCGGGATTAGTCGCCAAAGGCGAAAGGCATAAAGCCGGTCTGCCGGGACGGCCGACCCTACCCATGAATCCCGGGACCCCCTTCATGCTTTTCATCTGCGTCCATCTGTGACATCTGTGGATAATTCCTCGCTTCTGTCTTCTGTATTATTCTGACTCCTGACTCCTGACTCCTGACTTCTTTTAAAATTAACGCTTTGCCGCGAGCCCGACTTCATCAAAGTGGATTTTGTTACCGGCTTTGCGCAACGCTTCCTGAAGTGTCGCGACTGGAATATCATCAGGCGAAACACCGGATGCGGCAGCCAGGGCGGCGGCGGTTCCGGCAGCTTCGCCGGTCAGCGCGGCAGTCGGAATGACGCGGGTGACTTCCCAGGCGTCTTCCTCTGCGGCGGTGCAGCGTCCGGCGGCCACCAGATTTTTCAATCCAGCCGGCAGCATAGTGCGATAGGGAATTTCCCAGACAAAACCGGATTTGCGCCAGTCCGCAGCCATCCCGATCGAGTCATCGAAGTGGGTCCAGTCCTGACCATCTTTCAGTTTGTACTGCGCCGGAATATGGCGGGTGGTCCGGAATTGCGCCATTGCCGGCAGCGTAAGCGGAAAGAGGTTTGTGCGGTCTTTCTTTCCCGCCTCATATTCCTTCTCCAGCCGTTCGCGGTACTTCGTCCGTCCATCAAGGATAAAACTGCTGACCTCGGCGCCGTCAATGCCGGACGGGCCGCGCTTATTATCCCATGAACTGCCTGAAGCATGGATGGAAATATGTTCTATCGAATCATCCAGCCGCCAATGCGCGCCGTGCGCATATTCCATTACCCAGCAGGCCAGCGCATTCTGCGCCGTAGGACAGACCAGCCCCGCCTGATGCGCGATATCAGAATCCCCGGTGGCATCGACAAAACATTTCGCCGCAATGCGGCCGCGGCCGCTTTTATTCTCAACTTCAACCGCGGCAAGACGCCCGTCCTGAACATTCGCGGCGCAGATAAGAGTGTCGAACCAGATATCCACTCCGGCCCTGGTAAGCAGCTCATCCAGCGAAATGATGAACGAGGCAGGCGAGAAGGTCACCCGGTAACGTTTCGCCTCTTCCGCATTGTGCTCTTTGCGCCATTCCGGCACATTACCCGGCCCGTATTTCAGACTGGCCAGCAATAGTTCCTCGGTGATTCCGGAAGTGACCTGCGTGCCGTTGCCGTCGCAGAGCGGAAGATAGATATAAATGAGACCGGTAGTCGCGAGCCCGCCAGTAAAAATAGTCTTCTCGATAAGCGCAGTCTTCTGTCCTCTGCGCGCCGCCGCCAGCGCCGCCGCCGCTCCCGCAATCCCGCCGCCGCACACCGCAACATCATATGATTTTTCAAACATGTTCAACTCCTGTTTTATGTTTTATAGTTTTATGTTTTATAGTTTTAAGTTTGGAACCTAAAACCTGTCTTCTGTCTACTGTTCACCGGCTGTTACCCTTGGACATTGGATATTGAGTGTTGGATATTGGATATTCCTCCCGGCTGTTCATTCTGTCTACTATCTACTGTTCCCCGGCTGTTCCCCTTGGACATTGGATATTTCCCGCCTTGCGGGATCCCGCAGAGCGGGACGGGTTATTGGATATTCTCCCCCGGTTGTTCATTCCGTCTACTGTCTACTGTTACCCTTGGACATTGGATATTGAGTGTTGGATATTGGATATTCCTCCCGGCTGTTCATTCTGTCTACTGTCTACTGTCTACTGTCTACTATCTACTGTCTACTGGATTTTGTCTTCCGCACTTTAGAACTTTAGAACTTTAGAACTTTAGAACTTTAGAACTTCCCCTCCGCCTATCTTTTCAACGCTTGTCATGACCTCGCGCAGTATCTCCCGTTCATTCAATCCGTTTAAATTAAACAGATGGAAAGTTACCGCGCCCGCCATACCGCCGTCCCTGGCGCGTACCGGAATACCGACTTTAAACTCTGTCCGCGGAGTGATCTGCGGTGTTTCGGCATGGCCTTTTCGCCTCGCTATTTCCACCTGCGCCATAAATTTATCCATACTGCACCAGACGTTCAAACCATGATAATCAAACGGATTTTTAGCGCGCAGACTGACCAGGCGTTCTTCCGTTGAGAAAGCGAAAAACGCCAGCCCGGCGACAGTCAGATAAGGATTTAAAGTCATGCCGTCCGGATATACCGCTTTCCCGGGGCGGGTCTGCTCAAAATGAAGTTTGGCGATAATATCGGTATTCCCCAGTTCTGAATAGAATATTGCCGCACCTGGATATTTCAGATGCAAATCGCGCAATGCCTTTTCCACAATCAGCAGATAACTGTTCCTCTTCTGTCCGCCGGCCAGTTCCAATATCATGTCACCAATAATGTATTTGCCGGCGGCGGTTTTCGCCAGCAGACGCTCGCTGACCAGGGTGTCAGCCAGATTGAAAATAGTGTTCCGTTTCATTTCGCAGGCGCGGGCAAGGTCGCATAGACGTATCCCGTCGCCGCTTTCCGCCACCAGCCGCAAAATTTTTACCGCCCGTTCTAATGACTGTATCATAAAAACCAACCGTGTTCTATATTATGGAACAATTGTTTTGCATTATAGTTATATGATAATGCAAAAAAGCTATTATGTCAAGAGGAGATTAACGGAAAAATCGAAACAGAATTTAACAGGGATGGACAGGATGAGCAGGATTTATGGAAAAACAACGAATATCCAATATCCAGCACTCAATATCCAACGTATGACACAAAAGGACACCATCTCAACCAATCAGTATCTCGCGCAGGATAATTTATATTGCCAATGCAGAATGCATCGCCAGTATATTATGATAATCAGTTGATGGAGTGATTTCACATCCTCCTGACAAAATTAATTTACCTTTGGCGGACAACATTGCGTTACGGCAGGCTTCTTTTATATTTTGAACTGTCCCGTTCTGGATTATTGAAACCGGATCGATATTGCCGCAAAAGACTTGATTATCGCCAAGTAATTCAATAAACGGGCTCATATCTTTAACCAGATGATCAATATCAATGATATCAGCTTCAGTCTTTATCATATCCGGCAGAATAGCGGCAGTATTCCCGCAAATATGCAATTTGGCGACAGCGCCCAATGCATGAATGTGTTCTATCAGCATTTTTTCACCATCAAAACCAAATTCCAGATAAAGCTCCCGACCGATTTGAGAACAGGCGGCATCGCCGATGCCGATACAATTCGCGCCGGCTTTGACTTGAAGTGTAATAAAGTTTTTAGCATTCTCCAGGATTATCTCCATAGCCTTTTTAACTTTTTCCGGGCCGTCATAGAAATCCAGAAACGCATCGCCCATTCCACGCAAATCGCAATATTCCGCCACCGGCCCCTCAACCCAGCCGGCAATTATCTGTTCATCCCCGCACAGTTCTTTAAATCTTGCACACTGTCCGATGCGCCCCCGGCTTCTAAAGTCCTCAGAAAAATCAAGAATTTTAATTTTTCCAAGATCATCTATTGACTGACATAAGAGATGCCTTTCAATTGGCAGACTATCTTCTAAATATTCTATTTCCGCCCCGTAAGCAGACAATTCGCAATAGGGGTCGCTCATTACATTAACCCAATCCGATCTAAAATATCGGGCGCATTCTATATTAGCTTTGCAGTGAGCATCAACATCCAGGATAAAATCACGATATTTCATTTTGCTGTATTGAGCGCAAAAACGCATGAATATCGGCATGAATGGTGTTTGATCAACCGTTTCCCCGGCAATAAAATTTAAAATTCTGCATTTGCTGTTCATTTATTCGGCACTCCTTTTTAGTTATACTCCGCACGGCTGAATATTTAACATAGATTGCGAAGATTTTGAGAATTCGCTCGTATTCTTAGGGGCTGCCGATACCGGGGTATCGAAAGCCTCGAAGAGTGCGAATCCAAACTCGCAAGATCGCAATCCCGCGGCGGCGGGATGTAATCTGTGGATTCATCATGTATTTCCCCCGCGCTTAATCTGTAAAGCCTCTGCATCAATATAGATGTTCAAGCACAAAATACAAAACTGGATACCTATCCTCTCTGCCCCCAAAAAACAAATCAGTTGGTCGGCTTTAATTCCGAGCTTAACTCTTTTTGCCATTTTGCGTTGCGCGTCAGCGTAAAATTGCCATCCTTGACTTTGTAGCCGAATGGCTTGCCGTCTACCGGATCAACCGGGATTTCCGGCAGAATTGCCGGCACCAGTTCCTGCAGTGACGCGGGATATTTACCATGTTCGCACTTGTATATCTTCAGCGCCAGTCCGATTTTTAACATTGCCTGTTCGGCTCTGGATTTAAACAGCAAGCTAAGGTTCCTCCGCAATAAACGACTATAATCAATCACCGAAGAATAATCGTCAAGCAACCGGCTCAATTCCGACGGCAATACCGGCATTTTTCTGATTTCCAGCATTTCGCGCCGGACTTTGACACTGGTGTCAATATAGTCGGCAAAATACCGGCGAACCAGCGGATAGCCAGCCAGCAGGTCTGCCCATAATAAATATTTGTTAAAATAAGTACAACCGTAATATCCCCATTGATCGTTATCGAAGGTGCACTGAAAGGTAAGCATTCTGGAAAAATAATCGTATCTGCCTTCCAGACTATTGTCAAGATAATTGATCTGCAGCTGAGTCAAATGATCAAGCATTTTGCGGTAACTAACGATCGACGCTGAATTTTCCGGCCCGATTCTGATGGCATCAGTTATCGCATTTTCTGTTATCATCCAGCTTCTGGTAAATGAATACCAGAGCTGCTCATTCCAGATTATTTCTGCAAGCCGGAAACTTTTCTCAATTTCCGGCAGGATTTTGTCCAATTGTCCGTTATGCTTGTAAATATAAGCATGCACCAGGATGAAACCAGCCAGAGACTCCATCTCGTCTGCAAATAAATTTATTGTTTCATGCTTTATTCTATTCTGAAAAACCCCGTCCTCTGGGCGGGGTCATAGTTATGAGGCTTTGCCGAAATGGCTACTCACTGCTATTATTAACTCCAGTCGTTCCCGCGACCAGGAGAAAGGAAATAGCAATGAGCAGATTCCGTAA
>CAIMFA010000068.1 GCA_903840185.1 uncultured Lentisphaeria bacterium
CCTTCAGGTATGCGCCTTACCGGCAATTCCCAAAATCTCTTCGGGATATTTCGCGAGACTTGTCAAGTTTATTTCTTGACAGCTCCTAAATCGTAAGATTGTGCAAATTTTCCGTTATTTTATTCAAAGACAGTACCGCGATTCAGGATTATATTATCTACTAGTTAAAAAAACTAAAGAAGCGGGAAATAAACAGTGAAAATCACCAGAATTGAACCAATTGTGGTCGGAGCGCCGACTCCTGGCTGCGGGCTCCTTTCCAATCGCAACTATATTTTCGTCAAAGTCCATACCGATGAAGGCATCACCGGACTGGGCGAAGCCACTCTTGAAGGCTATGACCAGACCATCAAAGGCTTGCTTAAGGATCTGGAGAATTTGCTGATCGGTGAAGACCCGACCCGCATCGAATATTTAACGCAGGTGATGATCCGTCAGAAGTTCTGGAAGGGCGGCGTTCTCAAAGGAACCGCCGTGGCCGGAATCGAACTGGCCTTGTGGGACATCCTCGGTAAAAGTGCCGGCCTGCCGGTCTACAAACTGGTTGGCGGTGCCTGCCGCGACAAAATCCGCGTTTATGCTAATGGCTGGAGCGGCGGCGCTACCGATCCGGTCCAGATCAGGGAAAAAGCCGGCGAAGCACTGGCCGCCGGATACCGCGCCTTCAAATTCAGTCTGGCGGTGGCCGGCTGGCCGCTTAACGACCGGGAATTGATCCGGAAAATCGTAAAGTCTGCCGAAGTTATCCGCGAGGCGGTCGGCATGGACTGCCCGCTGATGTTTGACGGCCACGGCCGCTATGACGCTGATCTCGCGATTCAAATCGGCCGGGCGCTTAAAGACTTTGATCTCTATTTCTTTGAAGAACCGGTACAGCCGGAGGATGTTGACGCGATGGTCAAAGTCGCACGGAACGTTCCGATGCCGCTGGCCACCGGAGAGCGTCTATCGCTGAAGAACGAATTTCTGAACTTTCTGGACAAGAAAGCGGTCGCGATTCTCCAGCCTGACCTGGCACATTGCCACGGTTTCGGCGAAGGGTTGAAAATCGCCCATCTAGCCGATGCGTTCTCCGCCTGGGTCGCGCCGCATTGCCCGATGAGTCCGGTCATAACCGCGATCTCGATGCATCTCGATGCTGTCGTACCCAATTTTCTCATTCAGGAACGGCTTTATCTCAATGACTGGCGCAATGAGGTGATTACCGAACCGCTGGTGGTCAAAGACGGCTTTCTGACCTTGAACGACAAACCCGGATGGGGTATTGAACTTGACGAAGAGCTCTGCGCCGCACATCCTGAAATCCCAATTACCATGCCCCGGCTGTTCCGTCCTGACGGCTCCGTCTGCGACTGGTAAATTATTAGCGGAAAAGTGAAAAATTATGAATAATGATAAAATAAGAAATGCAGTAGTTACCGGCGCGTCACAGGGCCTGGGAGCGGCGATAGCTGAACTTTTTGCCGCCGCCGGCTGTAAAGTATTTGTCAACTGCGCCCGCAGCGTCGAAAAAGCGCAAAACGTGGTGGATAAAATTGTCGCCGCCGGCGGTGATGCCGAGGTTTTCCAGTGTGATATCGCCAGTGAAAAAGAGGTTTGTGAAAAGTTTGCCGCGCTGGAAAAGCATTGCGGCGGCATTGATATTTTAATCAATAACGCCCGGCTTGATCCTTATCTGCGCACTCCCGATATCAGCGACGGCGACTGGTTCGCGAAAACCATTGCGGTAAATCTGACCGGCGCATATCTGACGGCTCTCGCGGTGTTTGACGGTATGAAAGAGCAGAAATGGGGTAGGATCATCAACGTATCGTCCATCTGGGCATACTGGCCGGCCAGACGGCAGATGATTCCATACAGCGCGTCCAAGGCCGGGATGCATGCCCTTACCCGCGCATTTGCAAAAGAGGGTGCGCCGTATAATATTACGGTCAATACCGTTGTGCCGGGTTTGATTATAACTGAAAACTGCGGCAAACGGTTGACGCCGGAGCTGCTTCAGGCGGAAACCGCCACCGTGCCGCTCGGGCGCGGAGCGACTGCGGAAGAAATCGCGGAGGTGATTCTTAATACCGTCAACAGCGGCTTCATTACCGGCGAGGCGGTCAACGTCAACGGCGGCGCTTATATGGGCAATTAATAATTGAAAATTGGTTAAATTTCAAAAATAGTCAGTAATTGAAAGTCTGCACACAAGGAGTTCATCATGATTTTTAATGAAAATGCCGGCCCTTTCCCCTGGGCATACGGAATGAAACACATCAGCAACCTTATACCGAAAAGATCAAGCGAGATTAGGTCATCCGCCGTCAGCGTGGGTTTCGAAACCCTTGATCGCGAACTCTTCAATCCCGATGCATGTTATCAGCCGCTGGCCGAATGTGGCGTTAAATGGGCCCGGTGCCAGACCGGATGGTCACGCTGCGAAAAAGAAAAAGGCCATTACGATTTCGCCTGGCTGGATTCGGTTGCGGACAATCTCCTTGCCCGTGGCATTGAGCCGTGGTTCAGTCTCTGCTATGGGAATATATTATATTGTCCGGACGCCCCCCATGCCAGCTGCGTCGGTTCGGTACCCATGTATTATGGGGATGAGGCGCTGACCGCCTGGAAGAATTTCGTTGAAGCTGTTGTCACCCGCTACAGCAATCGGGTCCGGCACTGGGAGATCTGGAACGAACCTAACGGGGAATGGTGCTGGGGCAATGTGAAACCCAACGGAGCCGATTACGCCCGCTTTGCCCGTCTGACTGCCGAAGTGGTGCACCGTGTTGATCCGCAGGCCAGGATCATCGGCGGAGCCGTGTGCGGATTCGATTTCAATTTCATCGAAGAGGCGTTGCTTGCCGGGCTCGGAGACTGTTGTTACGCGCTCTCTTTTCATGCCTATCATCTGGTGCCGGAATGGGGTTGCGCTTCGGCCGTCGCCTTTCTCCGCAGTCTGCTCTCCCGCCATGCGCCAAAGGTGAAACTCTGGCAGGGCGAAACCGGCTGCCCTTCGGTAATGACCGGGCATCACGATGAATGGCTGGGCATCCGCAACATCAACGAGGAAATTCAGGCCAAATGGGTGACCCGCCGCCTGCTCACCGATCTTCGCCACGGCGTGGAGCTCTCATCATATTTCCACACCGCCGACCTGATGGAGAGACCCTATGTGATGGGGGATGGGAAGGAAACCAAGCCGGTCATGCTCGGGCTGCTCAACGGACTTTCCTATACTCCTAAGAAAGCGTATTTCGCGCTACGCTCACTTTGTGCAATTTTTGATCAGGATACCATCAAGGAAGACCTTTTTATCCGCCTGGCCAATACGGTCTGCGGCGACCCCACCTGGACGAGCGACCGGGACAAGTATTTGACCGCTATCGCTGATTCCTACACCCGCAAAGGTTATCCGTTATATGTCTATTACCGGCCGATCGACATGCAGAATGAAAGTCCCATAGAATCATCCCACTCGGTACATGTCTGGAATGAAGCGGAGAAAAAGATGGATGAACCGGTGCTCGTTGATCCGGTAAGCGGAAAAATCTACAGCACTACCGTGATGGAATTAAAGCGCAATCTTACCGTTATCCGGAACTTGCCGCTGATGGATTATCCGCTAATCCTTACAGACGCAAAGGCGCTGTAGGCCACCGGACAACAATTACACAGAGATTATCTGATATTCAATGCGATTGGATCATTATCCTTATATCTCCTGATTTGTGAAATATATTAACTAAATACATTAAATACAACGATGATTTAGGTGCTTAAATATTAATAATTATTTACATAAATAACTTAATATAAAGATTTTACCATGCGACATTCACAATATTTACACATTGAATCCAGCATTTATAGTCTTTGTCTTTTGTGAAGTTTTTTCACTAAATATTCGTATTTATAGCTTTTTTATTGCAAATAATTGCTATTTTTGCATTAAATATCTTGACAATATTATCTGCTCATGTTATAATCATACACATAATGTATCTGGAGAGCAACCATGGACTTTATTCGTTCAGGCTTTAATCACACACATAATGTACAGGAGAACAATCAATGGATTCCATCAGCCTGTTAAAAAATAAAGACTGGGTGCGGAAAAACAAGCGCCAGGTGGCGATATTGCAGAATATCTGGATGAGCGATGGCATGAGCCGAAAAGAACTTGGTCAGAAGTTGGATATCACGAAAAGAACGATGACTAATTGCATAGACAAGCTGATTGACTGCGATCTGGTCGAGGAAAGCGCCGCCATCATCAGCGAGCGGGGGCGTCCGCCGATGTCTATATATTTAAAGCGGGACCTGATGTACAGTATCGGCGTCAGTTTTTATGACAGGACTTTCGCCAAAATTGCACTGTTGAACGCAAAAGCTGAAATGGTCGGCGAAAAAGAGCTGCACAATCTTTCCGGAGATGACTGGCGTCAGAAATGTGACCGCGTTATTGAGTTGATTAAGAAAATGCTGAAAGAAAAATGCATTGACATGGACGCTATCACCGGAATCGGCATTTCGTTGACCGGAATTTTGAGGCCGGAACATGGAATGGTAGTTTCATCATCACAATTTAATGATAACCGGGATATCAATTTGTGTGACTATTTTAAAACCGGGACAGGCAAAGAGTGTTTTATCATCAATCTGCCACATTTACTGGCCATGATGGAACACAAATGGGGAAAAGCCAAAACTATGTCTTCATTTCTTTATTTTCACCATCACTATGGCATTGGCATGTTTCTTAACGGCGCGTTATACCGTGGACATCAATGCAATGCCGGAGAAGTCGGGATGATGCAGATCAGCGAAGACAGTGAGCCGGCTGATGACGGGCGTAAAGGAACGGTCGGCATGATCAGGCCGTTTCACATGATTACCGACCGGATTGAACAGATTATTGCGGACAACGGCAACACCATGGTCAGAAATTACATGTTCAGCGACAGCGGCAAGATTATACTGCCGATGATTGTCAGCGCCATCAAAGACGGAGACCGGCTTTGCGCTCAACTGATGAGCGAATATTTTGAATATGTCGGGAAAACAGTGATCAATCTGGCCTACATTTTTAATCCGGAGGTAATTTTCCTGCCACCATGGACGGCTGAAATCCCGGCGGTATCACTGGATATCGTGCGCCGGATCATGGGACATTACGGTGTACATAACTGGGGGCTGCATACCGATATCCTCTGTGCGCAGTGTGGCGACGGCGACCTGGCCAGGGGGGCGGGGCTGCTGCCGATAAATAAACTTTTAACCCAAAAATTTATCTGATAAATGTAAAAGTTTCTGAAAAATATCAAAAAACAAGGAGGTAGTTTATGTTTAAGCAAAGTTCTATGTCGGGCAAATCGAATTTCACACTCATCGAACTCCTGGTAGTAATAGCTATTATAGCTATTTTAGCCTCAATGCTGCTTCCGGCGCTTAATAAGGCGCGGGAAAAAGCCAGAACCGCGTCATGCGTAAACCAGCTTAAGCAGCTTGGTCTGGCGGAAAGCTACTATTCCAGCGACAACTACGACTATATCACCCCGACAAGAATGGGTGCAGACGGGCGCTGGTTTATTATGCTGAATAAGTATGTGCCGAAAATATGCAGCCGGAAAGACAAATGGGGTAATGATAAAATAACGGATCCGATGTGCGCAAGCGCATGGAGTGAAGTAGGTAAGCCTGTTACTATTTATAGCTATACATCGTACCAGATATTTAACGGCGCCGGCAATGTGGATACGGAAATAGGCGGTTATACCAAATGGCATTGGCTGGGTTATTGGAGTGACACATCGGTACCGCTAACCGACTTGACCAGGCAGTTCAGAAAAATCAACATCATGAAAAAACCAAGCGCTAAAGTTGCCACTTTCGATGGCTATTATTACGGCATTGGAAATAGCAGTCTATGGGATAACTACGACGGTAGCGCCGCGTGGTCTCGGCATGGAAAAAACGTGCTCAACGCATCGTTCTACGACGGGCATGTCGAGCAGATGAAGAAAGCCGGCTACAACAGTACAATAAACGGTACCAGTATCGTATTCAGTGATTATTATTTCGTGCCGGATAAATAACAGCATCGCGGAACAAGCAGTAAAACAGAACCATTGTTATAAAATAAAATAAGAAAAACAGGATTACAGAAATGAAGAAATTAACTATTGCCCTGGCCTGCATGGCCTTAATGGGAAATGTTTTTGCCGAAACCGTAAAATGGGATTTCGAGACCCCGAATAACGACTGGTGTCCGTGGGGTTTTGAAAAGACGGAAGAAGTAACCGCGGAGCGGGCTGACGGGATTATCAGCTATTCCAATGAACGTCCGCACGGGGGCAAGACCTGCCTGGTATTGCGGGACCTGTTCACTACCGTCAATCCTTACATGTCGCTAGTTAAGCCGATTGCCGTAGTTCCTGATGGACGTTACGTATTCGGCGGTTTTGCCCGTTCAAATACGGCGGCGACGACTAAATTCGTGGCAGGAATCGCGGCGGAAGCGAAAGACGGCAAATTCATCCGCTGGGTGGCAATGGAAAAATTTGATGCAGCAGGTGAATGGACTGAATTTCGACTGACGGCGGACAAGCTGCCTTCCGAAACCGCGTTGCTCCGGTTGTCGGTGTTCTCCCATGATGAAAAGTCTCAAACCGGCGAAATTTGTCTGGACGATCTCTATTTTAGCCGGATTGAATCGGCGACCAATACGGCAGATCAGCAGACCAAATAATAAAGAATTGGCGGCTGATCAAACCAGCCCGAAGTAAGATGAACAGGATTGCAGAAATGAAGAAATTGACGATTGCCATGGCTTGTATAGCCTTGATGGGAAATATTTTTGCCGACAGCGTGAAATGGGATTTCGAGGACGGCAAAGCTGGCGGATGGGTAGGATGGGGAGCAAGCGAGGGCTATGATCGGATTGTAGAGGTGGCGCCACAGAATCCCCATAGCGGCGCGTTCTGTCTTATGGTGAGGGACGAGCAGGAAAAGGCCAACCCCTATGCCTGCTTGAAAATGGACATCGACCCCAGAAAGGCCTACAGCTTCAGAGGATGGGTACGGGGCGAGAAAAAATCCCCTGGAAGCTACTGCGCGATGGTCTCCGCCGGAACAAAAGACGGAAAGTTCATCAAATGGCTGCCGGCCGTGAAAATCGATGTTGACGAACAATGGAGGCCTTTTGCCGTCACTGTAAAAGACATTCCTCCGAATGCGGCTAATCTCAACCTCTGTCTTGCGCCGACGCGGGAATTGCCTTCAGAAGCCAAAGGATGCATGTGTTTCGACGATCTAAGTTTCGAGGAACTTACTTTGACGCCGCTTGACCTCTCCGCCGCGATGAACATGGGGTTCAAGGACGACGTTGAGGGTGATGGCAAAGGCGGCTGGACCGACCAGGGAGCTCAGGATATGCGCGGCTTCACGCCAGGCGACCGGTATGTCTCAAATGTTCTGTTCTCCGTGCTTGATCCGGCGCTGAATAAAGGCAAATCAGTAATCACGCTGGGCAGTCGCGGCGACTTCGCAAGAAGCCGGAAGATTCCTGTTAATAAAAAGGCCGACTGGGTCTGCCTGCTGCACACTGCGGCCTGGGTGGGCAAGAGCGACATTGCGGGCTATCTTGACTTTATATATGATGACGGCTCCACAAGCTCCATATGCATCTTCGCCGGCGAACAACTCTCCGACTGGTCCAGAGGCCCGGCAAAAAACAGCCATGCCGTTGTCGTCGAAAAGCCGAACGAAAAGATGGAGAAAGCCTATCTGCATGCTTCGTCAATCCGCAATCCGTTCCCCGGAAAAAACATCGCGTCAATAGTTTTCCGCTCGACGGATGCAGCAGGCAGCCAGGCGCTCTGGATGATCCTTGCCGCGACTCCCGGCAGCGGACCGGATCTTATTGAGAAGTCACAGTGGATCGAAGACATTCTTCTTGTCAAAGGAAGCGAGATGGAATCAATGAAACTAATTGATGCCGCTACCCTGCCGTCCGCACCGGTACCGTTGCGCTTAACGTCCGGAGACACCCTGCGGGTTGAGACTTCGATTAATGACAGACTCAGAAAATCGGTCAAAACTGTTGCCGGAGTCGCTTTTCACCGGGTCGGAGGCTGGGGTACCGGCGGGTATTCCATGCCCTACGACCGGAACACGGGTGAATACACCTATACGACCGCACTTGAAGGAGCTGCCAGAGAACTTCAGCTTCCTCTAACCAGATTTTATGCCATCGGCTGCGAGTCATTTGGACTCAATGGCGCACTTGACCGTACCGCCGCAGTGCTTGACAAACTCAAGATACCGCAGAATACCAGCGTACTCGAACTTGAGACCCAGGGGGCTTCCGAGAAACTTGATCCCGCTGTATGGGCCGCGGCCGCAGCCTATTCAGTCAAGAAAGGGTATGGGTTCAACCGCTGGGAAATTGGCAATGAAGTTGGCTGGGCAGGAAAGAAAAAAGCGTATGAAACGGCGGAAGAATATGTTACCCAGGTCAAAGCGGTTAGTGCGGCGGTGCGGAAAGAACAGCCGGACGCCAGAATCGGCCTCGCGGTGACCACCGGCGATGCCTTCTGGGGAAATTATGTTCTCAAGGCCGCCGCCGGACACTACGATTTCATCGTCTGTCACTGGTACGAGTTCCGTGAGGTGAAGGATAATTTCGAGGAATCAGTGATCGGCTGCAACAACGTCAAGCTCAATGAGATTTTACAGATGAGCGCCCTGGTCAAGGCCTACAACCCCGGACGCGACATCCGCCAGTACGATACCGAGTGGGCGAGGCATGTCTACCCGAAAAAGCGCGACGATCTGTCGTTCCACCGCCCGAATGGAAACATACTCGGCACCCTCTACGAAGCGGTGCGGCTCATTTACTATGCAAGAGAAAATGTGCTGGACGGCGCCACTGCATGGGGATTGAACTCGCTGAGTAGCCACTATCAATGTATGGGCCTTATCGGGCTGGACGATGCGCAGGCGCGGACTCTCTCTATGAACTATTGGCTTTTTTACTATTTCAACCGCCACTTCGGCGAATGGGTGCTGGATATCAAGGGAACAGCCCCATGCCTTGACAGCACGATGCCCGAAAACAAGGGAGCAAAGCTGCCCCTGACTCCGATGCTCATCACCGCTTCCGATGACGGATCAAAAGTGTTTATCGTGGCGGCAAACGCATCGTGGACAAAGGATTTTCCGTGCAGTGTCTCAATTGGTTCATTCGATATTGGAAGCGCCAATGGCGTTTTTCTATCGAATGGCGACCTTGATGCCAGTATGTGGATCAAGGAGAAGTCCGACTTCGTTCACCCGCTGGATGTGAAAACTTCCGGCGGAGACATCTCATTCGAGCTGCCCCGTCACTCGATAGTTTTTATCACACTTGCAAAAAAATGACATACATGTATAAACTTGAAGCGGCTGTCCGCGATTTGCGTACAGCCGCAGGCTAATAGACATAATTACTATCGATACCCATGAACTGTTTTACCATCTGTATCCGGGAGAATTCTGAGCAGGCGGCTCTGTTACCGCCTGCATTTCCTGAGTTTCAAACCCAGGTTGCGGTTCCGGCGGAAACATCGGAGCCGGAATATTGTATTCCGGGCCGAATTGTGCAAGCAGTTTCACTCCGAACAATCTGAAGAATACAAGCACCGGCAGGAGGAATACTGTCCCCACAAACGGTAGAGCCAGCAGAATGAAGCCGATGCAGCAGGTTGCCAGACAGGCAATCAGTATTGCGCCCCCGGACATCAGCGAAAAGACGATATACAGCAGAATATATCTTACGAAAACGCCGGCATTGGCTTTCGCCAGCATCAGCACATCTTTCCAGGCTTCGACGGCTTTAAGATTGCTCCAGTACATTACCGGAACGACAAACTGCTCGAAGAAAAACTCAATCAGGCCGAGCAGAAGGAGTAGTCCCAGGGCGGCCGCACCGTCAATAACCATCCAGGCGATTACCGTGCTGTCCGGTTTCAGCCAGCTTTTTGCCGCCAGCATGGATTTCAACCAGGGCAGTATACTGACAAAATCGAAAATCAGCAATAGTATGAACACCGCCGCTGAAATCAGGCCGAAAATCAGCCGCCACAGAAACGCGGAGTTGCCGCCGGTCTTGAATTTCCTCCAGGGCCCGGTAATATCCGTGCGGTCATAGATCAGGTTGTCGAGCAGAATGAACCCGAACCTTGATTTCAACCAGGCCAGAACCAGCGATATCGCGATAATTATCAAAATTGCAAAGACAATTCCAGCGCAGATACCTGTGAGCAGATTGACTGAAATGTGGCATTGTTCGGCCGTTCTGGTAAACATATTGCCGGAGTCTCCGGTGAAGATTTCTTTCAAGGCATTGAAAAAAGCGTCAAACTGTTCATTCGCTTTCGGATTTTTAGTATTATGGCTGCCGGGAACATTGAAATTGAAATTTCCTCCTCCTCCTCCGCCAAGCGATGCGAGCCAGGCGCAGAACCCGAGCGTGACCCATTTGGCGAAGTTAAACGGCTTGAACAGAATAAACACCATTTTCCGCCAGGCGGACTCGGCGGCTTCCATGCAACTGACAGCTTTCATATATAATTCCCCGGTTTGCTCTGCGTGGTTTTCGATGATAAAACATATACTCTGCACGGTTGAAAATTCAACTATAGATTGCGAAGATTTTGAGAATTGGTTCGTATTCTGAGAGTCTGCCGATACCGGAGTATCGAAGGCCTTGAAGAGTGCGAATCCAAACTCGAAAGATCGCAATCCC
>CAIMFA010000069.1 GCA_903840185.1 uncultured Lentisphaeria bacterium
AAATTGCTATGATAGCTATCACCACCAGGAGTTCGATTAGTGTGAAATGCTTTTGTTTCATAAGTTTTCTTCCTAATGTTATATTTAAGGTTATCGTTACTGTTTCGTGAAAATTGCCAGATGCCGGATCGACACTGCAAGTGCCGCGATAATTACTCCATTTCATAAACTTCCTCCTATTTTGTTTTCGGTTGTTAATGTTCCATAAAAAGTCGCCGAATGCGGATTGGGGGCCGCGCAGGCTGTGATCAGATCGTCAAGTTTGGCTTCGGCCAGTCCGATGCAGGTGTCCGCCGCGCCGTAATAGACTTTTACCGTGCCATCGTCTTCTAGCAGTGCGTTGCAGGCGAATGTCACGTTCGGCACACGGCCGTTGAACTCGTAATCGTGTTCCGGCCACAAGACCGGATTCGGGCTGCGCGCGATGATTTTTGACGGATCGTGCAGATCAAGCAGCATCACTCCCAGGCGATAGATAAAACCGTTGCAGGTGCGGTCCACGCCGTGATACAGACAGAGCCAGCCGAGATCAGTTTTTATCGGCACCGCGCCGCCGCCGATTTTGTGCGAATCCCAGCAGCCGGAACGCGGTGTCATCAGAACTTGGGAATTTTCCCAGCGCCGCAGGTCTCGTGAATAGCTGATACACATGTCGCCGGGATCGGTTTCGCCAGTCATTGGCCGGTCAAAGCGGACATACCAGCCATTAATTTTTTCAGGAAACAGCACTGAGTTGCGATTGTCCTGATCTGTATCTTCCTGCGGAATGCGCTCGAAGTTGATAAAATCATTGGTTTTAACCACCCCGGTGCGCACGCCGCGACCGCAAGCATGACTGGCGTACATAATAATATATTCGTCGCCTATTCGGGTGATGCGCGGATCGTAAATACAACTTTCTGTCACATCCGCCGACCAGCGCGGCCAGTTTTTAACCGGAGTCGGATCCGGGGTAAAGCTGACTCCGTCCCTGCTGCGGGCGAACCAGAATACAATCGGCGTCGGCAGCGTGGCGGCGTCCATCATCAGCAGATACTCACCATTATGTTTGATAGCCCCCGGATTGAGCACGTACATTATCCCTTCCGGCAAATCAGTCGGCGTTACCACCGGATTGCCTGCATATTTCACCATTACGCGTTTTCTCATTTATTTCCCGCTTAATTTATTTGTTATTGACCGGCGAGGTCGTATTTCGCACCACCAGATTGCAACTCAAAATCTGTTTTTCCGGAGCTTGCCGGTTGCGGATCAGGTTGATCAGCATCCGGACGGCTGCTTCCCCCATCAACCGGGTCGGCTGGCAAACCGCAGTCATCGGCAACTCCAGTGTTTCCAGCTCGCCGCGTTCTTCAACTGAAATCAATGACACTTCATCTGGAATCTTAATGCCTGCTTTCCGCAGTTCAATCATAAACTTCAGCGCAATCATACTGTTGGAGGCAAACACCGCAGTCGGACGCTGTTCCATATTAACCATTTCAGCAACTGCGGACGTCACTGAATCTTCCTCGCAGTTGTATTCCTTCTTCCAGATCAAACCGGTGTCACCGCCCATTTCCGCAACAAACGCGCAGAACCCTTCCAGTCGCAACTTCTGGCAGACATCGAGTTGCCGCATTGACAGAATGCCGAAACGCCGGTGTCCGAGACTCCAGAAATATGCGGCAGCATCACGTCCTGCCTGATAACTGTCGGAACAAACTATGTGCTTTAACGGCAGGTCGGTATTGCCAATCGCAACCACGGGAATATCAAGGCGGTTCAAATGTTCCGACACCTCGTATAATTGATTGAATTCCGGAATAATCAGACCTTTCAGCGAGTGCGCCTCGACAATTTCCCGGATGTATTGAAACGACAGTCGACTCGACGTGACCGGAATAATCTGGGCAATCATTCTTTCCGTGGTCAGCATTGCCATAATCGCTGAAAACAACGTAGCCGTATAGTTGCCGAGCAGGCAATCCTGATGCGACAGCATGACAATGCCGATGCAATCCGGCGTGTTCGAATAATGACTGGCGCTGAACCCCAGGTCTTCAATGATACGCTCCACGCTTTTGACCGTGGCGCTGCTGTGTCCGCTCTTTCCGTTGAGAATCCGCGATACCGTCGCAGTGCTGACTCCCGCCCTTTTCGCCACTTCCTTAACCATTGCCACCATATAAAACACTCCGTTTCTCTTGCTTTACTACTATTATAATAGATTGCATTGTAAAAGTCAATAAACATATTACATAAATATTACAAAAAAATTACAGAGATTGAAATCCGCATCTTCAAGGAATATGGGTTCAGGCAGGACGCTGATTCTGCCTGCTCTATGGAATTTGACTTCTCATGCACTATGGAGCTGTCAAGAAATAAACTTGACAAGTCTCGCGAAATATCCCGAAGAGATTTTGTGAATTGCCGGTAAGGCGCATACCTGAAGG
>CAIMFA010000070.1 GCA_903840185.1 uncultured Lentisphaeria bacterium
GCAAGACGTTAGGTTCAATGACTCTCTAAATCCTCGGAGTGATTGTCCAAAATGAAGAAAAAGTTTTCTCTGTGTCTCTGTGCCTCTGTGGTTAATGACTGTCCAAAATGAGGGTAAGTGGTGTCCAAAATGGTTTTGTTGTAGGTCCCGTCCGTGCCGGACGGGATTGGGCGATTGTCCAGCAAGTTGTTTGAAAATCTTATAAAAACCTGAAACATGGTGTGCCCGGTGCCGCTTCATTTACTCGGAGTCAGGTGTCCAAAATGAGCTTGGAGACTGTCCAGAATGGAGGACAGAAACGGACGCAACGGACAAAACGGACTGGGGGAGGAGATTCCAAGACACCCATAAGTCCTATAGGCCCCATAAAACCCTTGTAAAGATGGAGTATCCCGCGAATGCGGGAAAGGTAATTGGTGTCCAGAATGAGGAATGCTCCGTCATAGCCAGTACCGGACACGGCTGCCACAGAGGGCCCCCTTGTGCCTGAGTCTCTGTGGTTTTTGTCTGGGATGACTATTTCTTTCTGTATGCTTCCAGTTCGTAGGCGGGAAGTTTTTTGTCCGCGAATATTGGTTTGATCCTGGCGAAACGCTGGATGCCGTTGATTACCGGAACGCTTGCCCAGTCTTCCCCGATCAGCGGACGGGCATAAGCGACGAAATCGTCGGTTACGTCGGTCTTGCAGGGGGTGAGCCAGTTGGCCGGGAAGAAACGTTCGGAGTTGGCTACTTCCTCCAGCGGAACCTTGTCATAGCGCACCTGATAGATCAGGCCGGGTTCGCGCAGCAGTGTGGACATATAGCCGCCCTGGCCTTCAACAGCCAGAAGAACAGCTTTCTGACCTGCGCGATAGGCTTCGTCCAGGTCAACGGTTGAAGCATAGATCGCGGTTGAACGCTGATCTGTGCCGAAAGTCTGTCCGCGGGCGCTGCCGCGCGCCTTGATGCCGTGCTTGTTCAAGTAGTTGACCAGAGCCTGCTGCACCGTAGTCTGGCTGGCGCCGAACTGGGCATGGCCGAAACTGTCTTTGGAGAAGCCGAGATCGCCGACGTCGCAGCCTTCGCTGACGACTACTACCGCGCGGCCGCATGCTTTCACTTTTTCATTGATTTTTTCAGCCATCTGCTCCATGGTCAGGCCGCCTTCATAAAGGAAAATCATCAGCGGTGTTTCACGCTTCGGGTCGGCCAGTCTGGCGGCGGCGGGAATGAATCCTATTCTACGGCCCATGGCCTGCAATACCAGCACGGGATCGGCGGGATACGAACCGCGGTTTTCCTCTTCGGCGTTCTGCACGATATGGCTCCAGTATTTGGCGACCGAGCCGAAGCCGGGAGTGTGGTCAATCAGCTTGAATTCAGCATCGCCGACATCATTGTCGATGGTTTTCGGAACTCCGATGCCGATAGTGTCAAGACCGCGTTCCTGGGCCAGTTTCGCCACTTTATTGGCGGTATCCATGGAATCGTTGCCGCCGTTATAGAGGAAGTAGCCGATGTCATGAGCCTTAAGAACATCAATTACGCGCTCGAAATCCTCTTTCTGACTGGATTTGATCTTGTAGCGGCAGGTGCCGATGGCACCGGCTGCCGGGGTGGTGCGCAGCAGCGATATATCGTCTTCGTCCTGGATTGAAAGGTCAAGCAGTTCCTCTTTCAATACCCCTTCGATACCGTGCCATCCGGCATAGATTTTGCCGATTTTGCCCGGAAACGCTTTGGCGGCTTCGACTACGCCGCGAAGCGAACTGTTGATTACCGGGGACGGCCCGCCGGACTGCGCTATTAGCAGATTCTTTGCCATACTGATCCTCCTGTTTTTGAAGTAAGGAGCCGTTTTAAAATAACCTTTACATCTTCGCGATTCTCCCGAATGCCTTCGGTTTTGCAGGTTCGTTACATACCTTCAGGTATGCGCCTTACCCGCAATTCCCAAAATCAATTCGGGATATTTCGCAAAACTTGTCAAGTTTATTTATGAACAACTCCTAAATGAAATTTAAATTCGACTTTGTTAAATAATCTTACAAAGTATTAATATAGACCAAAAACAACCATTGTTCAATCGTTATTTATGTCTCCGGTAAAATATTATTTGGCTGACGGCGCGATAACCACCGGTTTATGTTTTCCTTTGAGCAGCGAGCTCGGGTCGTCGTTCAGATAATTGACCAGTTCTGTCAGGGAGTCGAGGGTCTGGTCCAGTTTAAGCAGGGTGCTGAGCAATGCCTGCCTGGCGTCGGTTACGGAATAAGCGGCTTCCCTGAATGACTGCGCGGTCTCGATGAACTTCGCCCCTTCAATGCTGCCGCGGGCGCTGATGGTCAGGTTGTTGAGGGATTTGAGATTGGTATCCAGTCCGTCCACGATCTCGCGCAGTTTGCTTTCCGTCAACACTTTGCTGACGTTGGACGAACTTTTTTCCATATTGTCGCTCATTTTTTCCATTTTGTCAATCATCATTTTAAGCTTTGGATCGTCCAGCAGGCGCTGCATGGATTTGAGCGTTCCGGTCATTTCGTCGGAGATTTTATCGAACTGCACCCGGGATATTTTTTCCAGGGAGGTGTTTATCAGATTAAGGATGTCTTTGAATTGCGAAGGTATTGACGGCACATAAAAGTAATTGCTTGTAATATATTTAGGGCGTTCAATGACAGGCGCTTGCGGAAACTGGTCAAAGTAATTCAGTTCAACATATTTGAGACCGGTGATTCCGGCATATTCCAGCCGGCAGCGCAGTCCCATTTTGCTTTCATGCTCAAAAAAGTCGTTAAACGAGGAGACCGCCTTTGCGCCGCTCTGATGGTCGGTGACGAATGCTTTCATATCAATATCCATATCAACTCTGATCAGCTTGTCGTTCACCTGGATGGATATTTTGGAGACGGTGCCGATCGGAACGCCTTTGTATTTTACCGGAGACCCGACTGCCACCCCCTGGACTGATTCATTGAAAAGCGAGACGAATTTGCCTTTGCGGACAAAAATATCGGACAGCCCGAAGACAAAAATGACAATGAAAAACAAAACTGATCCGCTAATAACGAATAATCCGAGACGGAATTTATTTGCTTCAATCATAGTTATGCTATACTCCTCTGTTACGTCACATATCCCGTTTTAATTTTGAACGGCTCAAAAATTCTCTAACCCACAAATTCGGCGAACTGTCCCGCAACTCTTTCGGTTTGCCGGTGGCCGCGATCCCTTTAGTGTCTTTATCCAGCAGTATTGCCCGGTCGGCGACAGTGAAAATACTGTCGAGCTCATGGCTGACGATGACAATTGTTGTTCCAAGTTCTTCACGCAGCCTCAGAATCAGCCGGTCAAGCTCGGCGGAAGTGATCGGGTCCAGCCCGGCGGACGGTTCGTCGAAAAACAGCAGGGTCGGGTCAAGGGCCATCGCCCTGGCCAGCCCGGCGCGCTTTCTCATCCCTCCGCTCAGTTCGGACGGCATATAATTGCCGAAGCCGTCCAGGTTGACCACCGCCAGTTTCTGCTGGACCACTTCGTTGATTTCTGCGGGTGTTTTAGTCGTGTACTCTTCCAGCGGCAGGGCGATATTTTCCGCCACGGTGAGCGAGCCGAACAACGCCCCGCCCTGGTAAGTGACGCCGAAGCGGCGCATCAGTTTGCGCTTTTCATCCTCCGAAGAGTTGACCATGCTCTCGCCGAAAATCAGCACGTCGCCCCTGAACGGGGTATACAGTCCGATCATATGTTTGAGCAGGGTGCTTTTGCCGCATCCTGACCCGCCCAGAATGACAAATATCTCGCCTGAAGAAACTGAGAAGCTTATATTCTGCAGCACGACGATATCGCCATACCCGACCGTCAGATTTTTAACATCAACAACACATTCGTTACTCATAAATCAGTACCCCATCAGTGAGAAGATGATCGTCAGCACCGCATCGGCAATAACAATCAGAAAGATTGAAGTTACAACTGCCGAGGTGGTGGCGCGTCCGACGCCCTGGGCGTTGCATTCCGCCTGAAAACCGCGCAGGCAGCCGATGACAGCTATAATCAGGGCGAACACTACGCTTTTGACCATTCCGAGCATAAAAACCATCGGATAAAGCACTTCAACTGTACGGTTGTAATAAGCCATCAGCGGCAGTCCCAGCATGGTCGTGCCTACCACGAATCCGCCGACGATACCGATAACGTCGCCGAAAACCGTCAATACCGGCGAAACAATGACCATCGCCAGCATTTTAGGAATAACCAGAAAACGGCTGGGTGCGAAACCCATTGTTTCCAGAGCGCTGATTTCGTCGTTAACTTTCATCGTTCCGATCTCGGCGGCGAATGCCGAGCCCGCCCGCCCGGTGGCGATCATCGCCACCATTAACGGACCGAGTTCTTTTAAAATTGAAAAGCCGACCAGGTCGGCAACATAAAGTTCAGTCCCGAATTTCCGCATCTGCACCGCGGCCTGAAAGCCGAGAATCACGCCCATCAGGAAACAGATCATCAGTACGATCGGCACGGCCTGGCTGCCGCACATATCCATGTAATATAATGTCTCTTTCCAGCGGAGCTGGGACGGCTTGCGCAATACGCGCCATGACACTTTCGACAGGTCGCCGACAAAGCAGACCATTTCGATCATGTCCCGGAAGACGCTGGCCGAAGCAATTCCGATTTTTTCTACAAGTTCACGTGCCGGACTGCCCATAAAAATAATCAACCTTTTATACTGTAGTTATATCAAATCTATCATGAATTCATGAATTTTAAAGTATGCCGGTCATAAAACCACGTTTGTTTTTTACTGTGGAAATCAACTGAAAATCTGTTGCTTCATTGTTTTTAAGAGGTAAATTACGCAATCATTATTAATTTCATGAGACGGACTCAATGGGAGAATTGAATATGATGAGATTAACCGGAGTGGTCGAAGTCAAAGAAGATAAACTGGCGCTTTACAAGCAGTTGCATACCGAAACCTGGCCTGAAATTCTGGCTGCGATCAAAGCGGCGAACTTTACTAATTATTCCATTCACTGCCAGAAAATCAATGATTGCGGGTATTTTCTATTCAGTTACCTTGAGTATGTAGGCAATGATCTGGCGGAGGATTCAAGAAAAATGG
Source organism: uncultured Lentisphaeria bacterium (assembly GCA_903840185.1). Classification (GTDB taxonomy): domain Bacteria; phylum Verrucomicrobiota; class Lentisphaeria; order Victivallales; family Victivallaceae; genus CAIPAT01. The sequence goes on from CAIMFA010000070.1 coordinate 5,107, forward strand.
CCGAAAAGCCAATTATACAAAAGTGGTGGAGTGTTTGCAAGCCGTGTCTGAAGCCAGTCAATAATACCAGCATGGAACAATGCTGGACCCCGCTGGAAGAAGTTTTTTACACTAAATAAAATACCGGAATTATCAAGCAATAACACTAAGGAAAAAACAATGAGCTCCCGGAAAACAGATATTTCGACGCCGTTGCCCGCTGTCCGGCTTGGCCCCGGCTGCGAGGTCAGCAGGCTCATGATTGGTTCAAACCCGATGAGCGGGTTCAGTCACATCTCGCCGGAACGCGACCGGGTGATGACTCAATACTATACAGCGGCGCGGATACTGGAACTACTGCGTTATTGCGAGGCACTCGGTCTGCGTTCTGTGCTGCTTCGCGGGGACCGGCTGATGTGCCGGCTTTACCGCGATTTCTGCATGGAGGGTGGTCAGCTTACGTGGGTTGCTCAGACCACATGTGAACTGGCCGATCAGGTCGCGCACATCTCGCAGCTTGCCGTTAACGGCGCCGCTGGTATTTATATTCACGGGACAATGGTGGACAATCTTTTCCACGCAGGGAAACAGCAGGAAGTTCAAGATTTGCTTAAACGCGTCCGGGACACCGGCAAGGCAGTGGGGCTCGGCTCGCATCGTCCAGAGGTCATCGCTCATGCTGAAAGCTGCGGGTGGGATATTGATTTCTACATGGCCTGTTTCTACAACATAGCCAAGCAGACCAAGCAGGTCGTCTCAGTGCAGGGGACTGCCGTTGATGAGGTATTCGACCCGGCTGACCCTCCGGTCATGACCGCCATGATAAGATCTGTTAGCAAGCCGTGCCTGGCGTTCAAGATACTGGGTGCCGGACGGCGCTGCGGCAGCAAGGATGAAGTGCGCTCCGCTTTCGAGTATGCCTATGCGAACATCAAGCCGGGTGATGCTGTGGCTGTCGGCGTATTCCAGCAGAATTGCGACGAACTGGCTGAGAATGTGGCAATAGTCCGACAGATACTGGGGTGTCAATGATGATTGAATTTATTAAAGAGATTGCGCGGGAGGCGGGATGCACGGCGCTGGCGGAAATGAAGCGGCTGGACGCCTCACGCGTTCATGCCAAGGGCACCGATAAGGATATGGTTACGGAAGTTGACCGGATGATTGAAGATCAACTGATTGCCGCGATCCATGCAAAGTTTCCGGAGCATGACATTTACGGCGAGGAGACCGGACGGAGCGGCAGCAATAGCGAATTCTGCTGGATTATTGACCCGATTGACGGGACAACTTCATATATTCACCAGACTCCGTATTTTTCCATTTCTATCGGTTTGCAGCAGAACGGCGTGAATATTGCCGGCGCGGTTTGCGCTCCCAAACTTGGCGAGTTATTCTGGGCGGAAAAAGGGCAGGGGGCGTTTCTGAACGGCGAACGGATCAGAGTGTCGTCGCGGAATGTGCTCGGCCAGTCGCTGGTGGCTACCGGTTTTGCCTGCATCCGTGCCGGATGGAAAGAAAATAATCTCAAGTATTTTTCCCGGATAATGCCGGACATTCGCGACATCCGGCGCTGCGGTTCGGCGGCGGTGGATCTGGCCTATGTCGCCTGCGGCCGGTATGAAGGGTTCTGGGAAATGTGTCTGAATATTTATGATGTCGCCGCCGGAGTGCTGCTGGTGGAGGAGGCTGGCGGTATTGTCACCGATATGGCTGGCGGAAAGCATTTTCCAGAGCAGGGAATTGTCGCATCCAACGGTCTGATTCATGACAAATTTTTAAGTTATTTCAAGGGATAGAAAAGAGAAGACAAAAGATAAAAGTAAAAAGACAAAAGTTTTAACCTTTAAAAAGGTTTTCTCTGTGTCTCTGTGCCTCTGTGGTTAAAAAGGAGTTTCAATAGAATGATAAAAATAATCGTACCTGTAAAGCAGGTTCCGGAAACGAAGTCGGTCAAAATGGACGAGGCGACCGGCACTGTCATCCGGCAGGGGGTTGAATCAATCATCAATCCGCTGGACCTGTACGCGATTGAAGCGGCGATCATGCTCAAGGAGCAATACGGCGGCGAAATCACCGTGGTTTCGATGGGGCCGCCTCAGGCGGAAGACGCCATTCGCGAGGCGATTGCCATGGGGGCGGATAGCGGCATTCTGGTCAGCGATAAAGCTTTCGCCGGTTCCGACACCTGGGCGACAGCCTGCATTCTGTCGGAAGCGATCAAGCGTTCCGGCGGTTATGACTTGATCATCTGCGGCGAACGCGCCACGGACGGCGACACCGGACAGGTCGGTCCGGCAATCGCCTGCCGCTTGAACCTGCCCGCCGCGACTTACATCAATCACATTGAATCGGTTGCCGGTAATGAATGCCGTCTGGGACGGATGGTGGAAAACGGCACGGAGAAACTTACGATGAAGCTGCCCGGCCTGATTACAGTGGTCAAGGAAGCCGGCAATCCGCGGCTGCCCACGCTGCGCGGTAAACTTAAAGCGAAAAAACAGGAAATCCCCGTTTATAATCAGGAAATCTTGCAGTTGGACGCAGGCAGTATCGGACTCAAAGGCTCGCCGACCAGAGTGGTGAAGATTTTCAAACCGAAAGTGGGCCGCGAATGCCGGATGTTTCAGGCGGCGGACGATAAACAGCTCGCCGGAGCTTTGGACGAACTGATGAAATTTTTGGAACATAAGGAGCCGGTATGCAGATAAATACATCAGAAGTATGGATACTGGCGGAACAGCACGACGGCAAAATCCAGCCGGTGTCATTTGAGCTACTGACCCGCGGCAGAGCGCTGGCGGAAAAGCGCGGCAGCCGTTTGAATGCCATGATTTTCGGCAGCAATATCGAAGAGGGCGGTTTGCGTGAACTGATTTCATGCGGCGCTGACCGGGTGGTGGCGATGGAAGCTCCGGAACTGGCATATTTCCTGGTTGAACCTTACGCCGCCTGCATGACGCAGTTGATAGGACAATATCAGCCCGAAATCATTATCGCCGGAGCCACTTCCACCGGACGCACCCTGATGCCGTATGTCGCGATGAACGTGCATGCCGGGTTGACGGCCGACTGCACCGGGCTGGACATTGAAGAAGGCTCCGGACTGCTGTTGCAGACCCGCCCCGCGATCGGCGGCAATATCATGGCCACTATCAAGTGTCCGGAGTGCCGTCCGCAAATGGCGACCGTCCGTCCGAAATCCACCCGCCCGGCGCAGCCGGAGACCGGCCGGCAGGGCGAGATTATCAGACTGGCCGCCCTGCCGGAATTACTGAATTCGCGGATTATCCGCACCGGTTTTATTCCGGATGAAGAAAAATTTAACTTGCAGGATGCTGAAATAGTGGTTGCAGTCGGCCGCGGAATTAAGAAGGCTGAGAATATTTATCTGGTGCGCGAACTGGCGGATGCCCTGGGCGCGGCGCTGGGTGCCACCCGTGACGTGGTTGACCGCGGCTGGCTGAGTTATCCGCATCAGATCGGGCTCAGCGGTAAAACCGTCAGTCCTAAACTGTATATCGCCGTGGGGCTGTCCGGTTCGATTCAGCATCTTGCGGGTATGCAGACCGCCGAGCGGATCGTGGCAATCAACAAAGATCCGGAAGCGCAGATATTCAAAGTCGCCGATTTCGGCATCGCCGGCAATTTGTTCGACATCCTGCCCGAACTTACGGAGCGGATACGCAAAGGAGAGCGGATATGGTAACATACAATAAAGTCACTCCGGCAGTCATTGCTGAACTAAAACAGATCGCCGGTGAAAAATATGTAATCTTCAACGACGCCGAACAGCTTGAACCGTTCTCGCATGATGAGATTCCGGGCAAAAAATACCGCACAATGCCGGAAGCCGTAATCAGGCCGGCCGGCGCTGCTGAAGTCGCCGCTATTATCAAACTGGCGAACCGGGAAATGATTCCGGTCACACCGCGCGGCGCGGGTTCCGGTCTGTCCGGCGGCGCTGTTCCGATGTACGGCGGCATCGTGATTGCCACCGACCGCATGAACCGGATACTGGAACTTGACCGCGAAAACATGATGATTGTGGTCGAGCCCGGCGTCATCGCCAATGAAATCAATGAATATATCAGGGAATACGGCCTCTTTTACGCTGGATATCCGATGAGCATGGAGACCTGTTTTATCGGCGGCAATGTGGCCGAAAACGCCGGCGGCGGCAAGGCGGTCAAATACGGCGTCACGTCGCGCTACGTGCTGGGACTGGAAGTCGTAACTCCGACCGGGGAAATCGTCGAACTTGGCGGTAAACTGCTCAAGGACGTTACCGGTTACAATATGGTTCAACTGATGGTCGGTTCGGAAGGCACTTTGGGATTTTTCACGAAAATCATCCTGAAACTGATTCCGCTGCCGAAGTACCAGGTTGACCTGCTCTGCCTGTTCAATTCTTCTGAAGAGGCGATCAAGGTCGTTCCCCGGATCATGGCGGAAACCGGCATTATCCCGACCTCTATCGAGTTTATTGACCGGACGGCATTCAAAGCCGCCTGCGACTACCTGAACGAAACCATTCCTTATCAGCACTGCGGCGCAATGCTGCTGGTCACCGCCGACGGGCCAAGCAGGGAACAGGTGGAATATGAATATGAATTAATTGGAAAATTCTGCCAGGACAACGGCGCGACCGAGGTCTATGTGGCGGACAATCCTTCCACCTCCGAACGGGTCTGGAAAATCCGCCGCAACGTCGGCGAAGCATATAATGTTTTTTCCTCCAGGCAGAGCGGCGAAGATCTGGTGGTGCCGCCGGCGGATATTCCGGCGGTGCTAGCCCAGCTTGAAGCCATTGCCGAAAAATACGGCGTGCTGATTCCTTGTTTCGGTCACGCCGGGGACGGCAATCTGCATGCCAGGATCGTTTGTCCGCCGGAATGGAGCAATGAACGCTGGGAAAGCACTCTGCCGGAAATCCTGAAAACCGTTTACAGTGATATAGCTAGAGCCGGAGGCCGGATTTCCGGCGAACACGGCATCGGTCACAAGCGTAAACCGTACATGAAATATGTGGTTTCTGAAGAGTATATCAACATGCTTCGCGCCGTAAAAAAAGCACTGGATCCGAATAATATTCTGAATCCGGGGAAAATATTTGATTTATCTCCTGATCAATAGAAGTGAAACGAATAAAGATTCTTTGTTCATTGTTTTGAGTTGAATATCTGCTGTTTTTAGAAAAAAACTAAAAAGATATAACCGTATACTTTACATTTAACCATATATGGGTTAAGTTGATAATATGCGGTTATAAGATATGAAGGATAACTAATGGAAACAAAAAGCATTCAGGATTATTTGTCGCAGGTTTTGGCCTGTGATATTTCATTCTGCCCTGAAGAATTAAATGTGCTTCCGTTTTTTATCCGGAAGATGTTTGCTTTTTATTCCGGAGAACTATTTTCAAAGAAGGTTTACTTTTTGTGCGCCAAAGATAACTTCTTTGATAAGCATTCCATCCGTGAGATTGAGAGCAGCGCGTGCATTTTTAATGATAAATTCCAGCACGTTCCCGTATTTGTTTTTGATGTTCTGTCCCGTCAGGAAAGATTAATGCTTATCAAGCGCAGAATTTCATTTATTGTTCCAGGAACGCAGATGTTTCTGCCGTACCTGGGAATCGCTCTATTTGAACGGATAAAAGAAAAACGCGAGCCGGTATCGGCCAGGCTTCGTCCGGCGGCACAGGCAATTTTAATCGAGTACCTGTTGTCCGGAACCATCAATAATTGCACATTGACTCAGGTGGCGAAGTTTATGAACTACACCGCAATGGGCATTGCCCGTGCTGCTAATCAACTTGAAGAATTGAAACTTTGCAGGATTTATTCGGACGGTTACCGTAAAACACTGATATTCGATTCAGACAAGAGAATGCTGTGGGAACGTGCGCTTCCGTATTTGAGATCTCCGGTCAAAAAAATAGTATCCATTGAGGATGACACGATATTTTGCGATGGCTCCCGGTTATATGCCGGTGAATATGCACTGGCTCGTTACAGCAATCTTGCGGTTTCCCGCAAATGTTATGCCGTGCATGAAAAAACATTTAGTGAACTGCTCAATGGAAATCATATTGTTCTGTCGGATTCTGTCGGCGGCGGCATCGCTGATGTCCAGGTCTGGAGTTATTCTCTTCCCCGGGATAAAAACGATAAAATCGGAACCGTGGATTTGCTGTCGCTTGAACTTTCATTTCAAAACACCGCGGATCCGCGGATCAAAGCGGCACTATTAGATATAAAGGAAAATAGACAGTGGTGACCGGACTCGAAATATTCAGGCAATATTTTCAAGATTATCAGAATGATTATATCTTGATTGGCGGTGTTGCATGCGAACTTGTATTGAACGCCATGCATCTCGAATTCAGGCCGACCAGTGATTTTGATATTGTCATTGTCTCAGACAAACTCAGGGAAGGGTTCGGCGTGAAGCTAAAAACCTTTATTCATGACGGCGGCTATACGGTTCAGAGCCGTAAAAGCAATAATCGCCCCACCTTTTTCCGCTTTGTAAAACCCAAAAACGGAAACTTTCCGGCTCAATTAGAACTCGCTTCCGATAAGCCGGTTGAGAACTGGGACTACGATTTTGCTCCACTGGATGCCGGAGATGGAAAACCCAGTTTATCCGCAATAATTTTTGAGTCGGAGTATTATAAATTCATATGTGCCAATAGCAACGTCATCCATGGAATAACGACAATTAAGCTTGAAGGCCTGATTCCGCTGAAAGCTCTGGCCTTTCATGAACTTTCAAAAAGAAAAAGCTCATCAGTAGAAACTGAAATCAAGATTGAAAAGCATATCAGCGATATTTTTCGTCTTGCCGATGCTCTTTCAGGAGAGCAATTTTCTCTTCCTGCTCAAATAGCATCCGACCTGTCTGATGCATTGGCTGCAATCCAGCAAAGAAATATTACCGGCGATCAAATTGCGCTTTTGGAAAATATCCGGCAATTCTACCGTCTTAAACAAGGGAAATAAATTATGCGTGCTGTAAAATTGACCGGAATCCGGCAGATGGCGATGTTTGACCTGCCGGTGCCGCAGATAAAAGACGATAAAGATGTGCTGATAAAAATGACCCATGTCGGGGTTTGCGGTTCCGATGTGCACTATTATACGACTGGACGGATCGGTTCGCAGATCGTGCAATATCCGTTTACGGTCGGACATGAATGCGCCGGGATTGTCGAAAAGACCGGCACCGCGGTGACGCGGGTTAAACCCGGCGACCGGATCGCGGTTGAACCGGCGACGGCCTGTCACCAATGCGACCAGTGTCTTGCGGGGCGGCCGCATACCTGCCGCAAACTGACTTTTCTGGGTTGTCCGGGACAGGTGGAAGGCTGCCTGTCGGACTATATCCTGATGAAAGAGGAATCCTGCTATCCGATTCCGGAGCAGATGACGCTGGAGGAGGCGGCATTGTCCGAACCGTTGTCCATCGGCCTTTACGCTGTGAAATTATCCATTCCCATGCGTCATGCCCGTATCGGTATTCTCGGCTGCGGCCCGATCGGCTTGAGCGTGCTGCTGCCGGCGCTGACACAGGGCGCGGAAAAAATCTATGTCACTGACAAGATAGACGGCAGACTGGCTGTCGCGAAAAAAGCCGGAGCATCATGGACCGGAAACCCGCTGAAAAGCGATATTGTCGACGGCATCTCCAGCGCAGAACCGCTGCTGCTGGATGCGGTATTTGAATGCTGCGGCGAGCAGGATGCCGCCGATCAGGCCGTCAAACTGTTAAAGCCCGGCGGGAAGCTGATGTTTATCGGCATTCCGGAAGTTGAGCGCATTTCTTTCAATATGGATTACATGCGCCGCAAGGAAATCTGTATTCAGAATGTCCGCCGCCAGAACCATTGCGTACAGGCCGCGCTTGACATGATTGCCGCAAAAGAATGTGATGTGAATATCATGACAACTCATCGCTTTCCGCTGGAACGTACTCAGGAAGCCTTCGACCTGGTGGAGTCGTATCAGGACGGTGTGGTCAAAGCCATGATTGAAATTTAAAACTACGGCAGCATTTTGCGCTTGCGTACACTGCCGGGACTGACGGCAAAATATTTTTTGAATACCCGCGAAAAGTAAAAGACATTCCGATAGCCGGACAGTTCGGCTATTTCTTCCATAGTTCTTGATGAATTAATCAGCATGCCGTATGCCAGCGCCATGCGTTTGCGCTCCATGTACTGATGCGGAGAAACCGCAAAATATTTTTTAAAAAGCCGGTGGAAATAAATCGGAGCATAATTGGCATGGCCGGCGATTTCCTCCAATGACGGATTCTGCGTGAAATGCCGATTGATAAAATCGAGAGTATTTTCCAGCTCAGGGGGGATTGGCACCGGGTTTTCTTTTTTTTCAAAGAAACTTAATACTTTGGCGAGAATAAAGTTTGCCATGGCATGCAGTTCGAACCAGTCGCTGTTCAGTTCCTCCAGATCAATTTTCCCCAGGCGTTTGAACGCGGTATCGAAAACCGCGAATTCAGTGAAACTCCATTTCAGCACAATATTGACTTTGGCAAGCATCGTCTCAAACCGCGGATTGGCAGGAAGTCCGTGCAGCCAGCTTACGTTCATGCGTTTGTCGCAGTGATTGATAAACGGCTGGCTGCCGGGAATGAAATAAACAAATCCATTTTCCAGTTTATAGCGTTTCCCGCAAACGGTTACAGCCCCTCCTCCGTCCTCAATGTAATAAACTCTGAAATGCGGCACCATGAGTTCAACACTAGTACTCCACAGAGGAGAGCAGTTCGAATGCCCGGTGGCGATAATTTTTAACGGATACTCTGTCATTATCTTTCATAAAGTTAATATTGTATATATGAATATTAACTTTCTTAATATAAAAGTCAATTGAAAAGTATTATTATTATAAAAAAGGAGATTGGACTGATGACATCAAAAGAACGGATAACAACAGCGATGAAATGCGGAATTCCCGACCGCGTGCCGATTTGTCTGGGTATGAGTGAAATGGTTCCGGTAAAATATTTTGGTAACGACTACATAGAGTTTTTTGTCAAAAATCCGGTGCCGTTATGGAAGGCCAGGGTGGAAACCGAATATGACCGTTTTCATGGCGATGCGTTTCTGCATCTGGGACCGGGGGCGTCGCCAAATGACTCGGAATTGACGCGGAAAGTGACGCGCGAAACCGCCGATGAAATTTACTACACTCTGACCTATAATACCCCGGCAGGAAAGCTGTCGGGCGAATACCATATTTCCAGAAACAGTCCGCCTTCCAGAATTACGCCTTTTGTCAGTGATCCGGAAACAGAGATGCCGAAAGTGCGGGAATTGCTGAAGCATCCCGATACCAAAGATTTAAGCGGGATCCCTGCTGCGTATGATGCGATTGGCGGCCGCGCTCATGCCGGATTGTGGATCCCGACGCCGGTTGACTGGTGGGACTGGCTGCGCGGAACCCAGAACATGATTATGGATCTGATGCTGATGCCTGACTTAATGACGGATATTTTTAAACAATATACTGAATATTCCATAGCGCTGGTCGATCATGTATTTAAAAATACCAAACTGGATTCGGTCGGGCTGGGCGGGTCAAGCACTTCGATGAGCGTGATTTCCCCTGATTTGCACCGTCGTTTTACGCTGGATTTCGGCAAGGCTGTTTGCTCGGCGGCGCATAAATTTGACGTTCCGGTACAATATCACATGTGCGGCAAATCACGGCAGGCGCTGCCGATCACGGCGGAAATGGGCGTGGATGGATTTGACGCGCTGGAATGTGTGCCGACCGGCAATGTTGATCTGGCGGAAGTGAAGAAAACTTTCGGCGGCCGGATTTCTCTCAGAGGAAATGTCAACTCGATACATGTTATGCTCAACGGCACTCCGGACGATGTTGAGAACGCTGTCAAGGGATGTATGGATGCCGCGAAAGACGGCGGCGGATACATTCTCGCGGTTGGCGACCAGACGCCGCGCGATACCCCGGAAGAGAATATCCATGCTTTCGTCGACGCGGGGCTCAAATACGGCAAATACTGATTAACAGGTTTCCGCAATGATTTCCCGGACGAGTTTCACCCAGTTGCGGATGCGGTCAGGATCGGATTGTACAGTCTCAACGTCTTTCAGGGTGATATCGAAATATGTTCCTTTAAGATATTCCAGATCGCGTTTCAGGATTTTCCGGATTCGTGATTCGTCGAAGCCGTATGCGACCATGTCCGCCGGGCTGGGCCGGTAACTGATGACGTAGTCAGTGCCGATCTGCTCCACACATTTTTTTACATCCGCGAACGGGCTGACCGCGATGCGGCGCAGATTGGGAATCTGCCGCAGCATATCTATTTTGTTAGTCAGGTCTTCACAGCAGCCGTAGGCCACCAGTCCGAATTTTTTCATTACCGGCAGTTGATACCGCAGCAGAAATTCTTCGTGCATTTTCGGCGATACCAGGGCATATTCCTGCGCCGCCGTGAAACCCCAGAGTTGTTCGCGTTTTATGCCGTTCACATTCGGGGTTGGGTCTGGCAGTTCCTCTGCATAAGCCATCGCCTGATTATATCCGAAAGTCAATCCGATATCGCCGGCTGCTTCGGCCTGTTCCTGATTATGCCGGACGCCTTCGCTCATGAATTTCAGCAACCCGTGCAGCCATTCCGGATTTTCGTACATATCCAGCATGAAGTTCTCCATTCCGCGCAATCTTCCCAAGTCGGTGGAAATGTCCGCAGTCCAGTTCCGGCAGCACGGCCCGCGCATCAGGTCCGCCGGCAGAATATCGCCAATCACGTCTTGCACTATTGCCAGTTTTTCCGCCGTGGCGGCTTCGTCAACCGCGTGAACCGGAGCCAGCATCTTTTTGACGTCATCAAGGTCTTTTATAGGATATTCGTATTTGAATGCTTCCAGCGTTTCCGTTTCACCCGGATATTCCCGTCTGCTGTCAATTCCCCAGCCGGAATATTTATATATGCAGTTGACTGAATACCACGGTTCAAAAATATAATCGTCGGCAAAGGTGGCGCGATACAATTCATTGCGGAAGAAATTCTCAATCTGCCGGCAGACAGGGTCAGCAGTTTGCGGTCTGGACATTGGCATTTCATTCCACGCATACGCTCTTATGTAAATCAGCGGCTCGGTCATTTTGAAGCTGTTTTTGGCCCGCCACATATCGCGTTTCTGCTTTTCCGCCGGTGCATTCGCCAGTTCGGCATATTGAATTGCCAGTTCACGTACAACAGCTCTGTCATGATTATTCATATTTTTTTCTCAATTTGTTATTTTAAAATATATAAATATATTATAGTTCAGATTATTTGAACTGTAAATGTCTTAAAACTGTAATCTATTTGTACTTTTATGATATTTAATGAAAAAAGTATTGTGCGAATTAATTCACTGGGGAAATTCTTCTGCAAGGGGGACTGGATATGGGATTTACGCCATCGTCCGTTCAAGGATTTCGATCTGTGGTTTCTGATTGACGGCAAGGGGCGTTTGATGCTCGACGGTCAGGAATACATCCTGCATGGCGGCGACTGCTTTTTGTTCCGCCCGGGTATGACGCTGTATGCGGACAACGATCAGGATGAACCGCTGGTGGTTATTTATACTCATTTCGACGTGACAGACATTAATGGCAATGTCGTTAATCCTGATACCATGCAGTTGCCTGCGCTGTTCCGGAAAATGTCAGATCCGGTGTTTTTCGTCAATCTTCTGCACCGCATGCTGGATTGTTTTTACCGCAATGACAGAAACGGTGCCGGAAACTGGCTTACAGCGGCGCTGCTGGAAATCGGACATCTTGATAAAAGTGACTCACAGTTGAATTCGTTCAGCCGTGTTTCCGAATATATCCGCGAACTTTACACCAGAATTAATGAGCATCCGGAAAAAGACTATTCTCTGGGGAAACTGGCGTTGAAAGCCGGATATTCACCGGAGCATTTTTCCCGGTTGTTCAAACAGCATACAGGAATTTCCTTCAGAGAAAGCGTTACCCGTGCACGGATTAATCAGGCTGAATATCTGCTGTCGTCAACGGCATATTCGATCAGCCAGATCGCCGGAATCGCCGGCTGTCCGGATATCTTTCTGTTCAGTAAACTGTTCAAGAAGCATGCCGGAACTTCACCTTCTGAATATCGCAGAACTGCACGCGGTAATACCACTCAAAAAGACGGTTTCGCGACCGGGCGCTTTCAACACATTCTCTCCCGTCCGGATGATTTTTCGGCACTGCGATGATAAGCGGTTTCTTAGCAGTCAACTGGACATCAACTGATCTCGATGACCTGCCAGCTGCTTTCCGGGTCCCGTCCCGGCATTTCCAGGCCGGCGTGAACTTCCCATAAATGCCGCGCGAACCTGCCGTTGAAAGACGGCTGACAGTCTTCCGGCACTGTAAATGAATATTCCCATTCATATTCTTCGTTGGCTTCGAGACGTTGCGGGCCGTCAACGGTATAGTCTTTCACATAGCTGTCGTAGTTGTGTTCAATATCAACGAAATCCAGCTGCTGGGTGGCGATATTTTGAAACTGGTAGCGGGGTATTTCCACTTCTTCGAAAGATCTTACTTTCAGATAAACCCGTTCGATATCAATTGGTTCCGCGCCGACAAATGCCCGGATGACAACCTGGATTTCATCGCCGCGCAGGCCGCCGTCACATTCGATTTTAATTTTTGCCCATCCGCCCGTCAGAGTGTTCTTAAGCTTTGCGAAAAATCCCATAGCCGGACTCCTTTTTTTGTATTCTCCACTATAATTATGAATACCATCATATAACCTGTTTTTCAATATGAGTAATCACAATTTCTGTTCAAGATAAGCTTCAAAAATATGGATTGTGCTTGACTTTTCTATAAACTGGTACAAATTTAATATCAGCATTTTGGCGCTAAAGTATCATAACAACTCAAATACCTGGAGGGGTACAATGAAAAAAATGTTAATAATGTGCGCTCTGATAAGTTTTTGTTTTGTCCTGCCGGCGGAAGACCAGCAGGCGGCGAAACCGGCCGCGCCCGCAGCCGTTAAGACTGAGGCGGTAAAGGCTCCGGCGGTTTCGGAAAAATGGGATTCCGTTCAGTTCGGCTTCTGGTTCGGCTTTCCGCCTTCAACCCAGAGAAACAATGTCGGCGGCATCAAGATCGGTGCTCCGTTCTGTGACGGCCCGCTCAAAGTCAGCGGACTTGAAGCCGCGCTGTTCTGCGGTGCGACAGATAACATTGAAGGCGTGCAGGCCAGTGTGCTGGTCGCGGTCAGCAAAAAGCTTGACGGTTTGCAGTTCAGCATCGTGAACATCGGCAAAGTCGTCAAAGGGCTTCAGCTGGGCGTTGTCAACTGCGCGAAGAGCGAATCTTTCCAGATCGGCATTGTCAATTATATAGAAGGCAATTCAATACCATTGCTTCCAATAGTTAATTTTAAGTTTTGAACAATCAATAAAGGAGTTTAAGAGCCATGAAGAAGTTATTAATCGCTGCAATCATATTAGCCGGTATGTCAGGCATGCTGCTTCAAGCCGCTGATGCCGCGGCAAAAGATCAGAAGGACCCGTTGAATGACTGGACTTTCTTCCAGCTGGGGTTCTGGTTTGATACTCCGTCCTACACCAAAACGTCCAATGTCTACTTCCTGAAACTGGGCTGTCCGACCTGTTCCGGCCTTGGCCGGGTCAAGGGGAATGAACTGGCGATTTTCTGGGCGGGTACAGACTATGTCGAAGGGCTGCAAAGCAGCTTTATCGTCTGCGAAAACCGTAAGATTGATGGAGTTCAGGCTTCTGCCGGGTTCTGTCAGAGCCGTGAAACCATGAACGGGCTTCAGGCTTGCGGCGGGGTCAATATGTCCGAAACCACCAACGGTTTCCAGCCCGGAGCCCTGAATATAGCGGGCGATGTCAACGGACTGCAGATGGCGGCAACCACTACAATCTGCAAAGATATCAACGGCGCGCAGTTCAGTTTCGTCAACTATTCCAAAAAATTGAACGGGTTTCAGGCCAGCGTTGTAAATATGGCTGACGGCGGCAACGGTGTTCAACTCGGCGTGGTCAACATCACCAATAAGCGCGGAATTCAATTCGGCCTCGTCAACTACATCAAAGACGGCTGGGTTCCCTTCATCCCGCTATTCAATATCTCCTGGAAATAACCGGCAGACTGGTTGAGATTTACAACCGGCGTCCTTCGGGCCGCCGGTTTTTTGCTTTTATACTCTGCGCGGTTGAAAATTCAACTATAGATGAATAGGATTGTGGATTGGATTTTTTTGATCTGACTGACGGGCGATATGAATATCGCCGGAAGGAGGAGCGGAAAAATGCAACCGCAAGACATTCATCCCGCGACTGCGGGATTGCGATCTTTTGAGTTTGGATTCGCACTCTTCGAGGCCTTCGATACCCCGGTATCGGCAGCCTCTCAGAATA
>CAIMFA010000071.1 GCA_903840185.1 uncultured Lentisphaeria bacterium
ATTGAAATTCGACTGTTACGTTGGATATTGGATATTAAAATTGATTAGGTCTTAACAAGGTTGTTCATTTAGGTAATGACCCGCTAATTCAGGAGAAGAAACTGATATATGAACGTGAAACTGAAAATCTGCGGATTAACCAATGCGGCGGACGTTCAGGCGGCCATTGACGCCGGAGCCGACTATCTCGGGTTCATCCTGTATCCGATGTCGCCGCGTTTCGTCAGTCCGGCAAAAGCCAGAGAGCTGATCAAAAAAGTGCCGCGCAGGATCAAGACCGTCGGGGTTTTTGTAAACTCCCCGCCCAACCAGATAATCGAGCTTATGGAATTCTGCGGGTTCAATATCGCCCAGCTTCACGGCGAAGAATCCGCCGCCGATGCGCTGGAAATCGGCAGAGATAGAGTATGGAAGGCAATGGCATTGAATACCGCGGAAGATATTGAGCAGGCGGCAGAATTTCCGGCATTGGCGATTCTGGCCGATTCAATCGGGCCGGTACAGCGCGGCGGCACCGGCAAAAAATGCGACTGGACGCGGGCGGCGGAAGCCGCCGGACGTTTCAAGCTCATCCTGGCCGGCGGCATCAATCCGGCAAATGTCGCTGAAGCGGTAAAAACTGTCAAACCGTTCGCCGTGGATGCATGCAGCGGAGTTGAAGCCTCTAAAGGCATCAAGGATCACCGGAAAATACTGGAACTGGCAGCAAAGCTTAGAAGCATAAAAAAATAAGGATATTGAAAATGAATCAAAAAGGACATTACGGAATATACGGCGGGCAGTATGTGGCGGAAACGCTGATGCCTGCCCTGACCGAACTGGAAACCGCTTACATCAAATGCAAAAGCGATCCGGAATTCCAGCGTGAATTCAATGAATACATGACCGATTACATCGGGCGGGCGTCACCGCTGTATCATGCTAAAAGACTTTCTGAACACTGCGGCGGCGCGGCCATCTATTTGAAGCGCGAAGACCTCAATCACACTGGCGCGCACAAGGTCAACAACACCCTCGGGCAGGCGCTGCTGGCCAAGTTCATGGGCAAAAAACGGCTGATCGCCGAAACCGGCGCGGGAATGCATGGCGTGGCGACCGCCACCGTCGCGGCGCTGTTCGGTTTTGAATGTGAAGTCTTTATGGGCAGCGAAGATATCCGGCGGCAGGCCCCGAACGTCCAGCGCATGCTGACGCTCGGTGCAAAAGTAACCCCGGTGGACTCGGGTTCGGCAACATTGAAAGACGCGATGAATGAAGCTTTGCGCAACTGGATATCCACGGTCGAAAACACCTTTTACGTTATCGGCACCGTCGCAGGCCCCCATCCCTACCCCGTAATGGTCAGGGATTTCCAGTCGGTCATCGGCAAAGAGGCCAGAGAACAGATACTGGCAAAGACCGGCAGACTGCCGGATGAAGTTATCGCCTGTGTCGGCGGCGGCAGCAATGCCATGGGCATTTTTGCCGGTTTTATCGCCGATAAAGAGGTAAAACTGATCGGAGTGGAAGCAGGCGGCCAGGGCATCGACACCGCTTACCATGCCGCCAGCATCAACGCCGGCAGGGTCGGCGTGCTGCACGGCAGCAAGAGCTATCTGCTTCAGGACAAACACGGCCAGATCAATCCCACCCACTCGGTTTCCGCCGGACTGGATTATCCCGGAGTAGGACCTGAACATTCATATTTGAATGACATCGGACGCGCTGAATACACTGTCATCAACGATAAGGAGGCGATTGAAGCCTTCGACCTGCTGTCGCGCCTGGAAGGCATCATTCCAGCGCTGGAATCATCCCACGCGATCGCGGAAGCAGTCAGGCGGGCGCCGTCAATGTCCAAAGATAAAATCATCATTGCCAATCTGTCCGGACGCGGCGACAAAGACATGCAGAGCGTTCTGGAATACAAACAACAAATGGCGAAAGAGGTAAAATAAATGAACCGCATTGCTCAGACTTTTAAAAAGTGCGCCGGTGAAAACCGCAAGGCGCTGGTAATATTCGTTTCAGCGGGCAACCCCGATCTCGCCACGACTGAAAAACTGATTATCCAGGCGGCGGAAGCCGGAGCCGATATCGTGGAACTCGGCGTGCCGTTTTCCGATCCGATGGCGGACGGCCCGGTGATTCAGGAAGCCAGCATGCGGGCGCTCCAGTCCGGAACCACCCTGGTTGACATAATCGCCATGGCGGCGCGCATCCGGAAAGTTTCCGGAATCCCGATGGTGCTGTTCTCATATTACAACGTGATCCTGTCTTACGGAGTGGAAAAAGCCGCCGCCGACTGCAAAGCCGCGGGGATTGACGCCTGGTTGACGGTTGACGTGCCGTTTGAGGAATCCGGCGAAATCATCCCGGCATTGGAAAAAAATGGATTGTGCATGATCCCGCTGGTCGCGCCGACCACTCCGGAAGACCGTGCCAGACAGATTGTCAAGGATGCCAAAGGGTTCGTTTATTATATCACCGTCGCCGGAGTTACCGGAGCCAGAAAGCAGCTTTCGGTCAACCTGGAGGAACGGTTGAATGAACTGAGAAAATTCAGCCCGGTTCCGGTAGTCGCCGGATTCGGCATTTCCAGCCCGGAAATGGCGGCCAGAACCGCCGCCTGCGCCGACGGCATCGTAGTCGGCAGCGCGCTGGTGAAGATCATGAATGAAGCGGCAAGCCCGGAAGCCGGTATCAGCAGGAGTCTGGAACTAATCCGCGGCCTCGCCGCCGCGCTGAAAAAATAATACTTAGCGCGGCATAGCCGCAACCAAAAGAAACTGTTAAATACACCTTAACCACGAAAGGCACGAAAATTCACGAAAAAGAAGAAATACACTTCACCATGAAGTGCATGAAGATGCATGAAGGAAAACCCGGGATCGCAGCTCTACGCAGCGGCTTTAAAACATTTCGCCTCTGGCGACCACCGCCTCGCCGTTGGATCACGCCCGGCGGGCCGCCGGCGGCAAGTAATGGG
>CAIMFA010000072.1 GCA_903840185.1 uncultured Lentisphaeria bacterium
AGTAATTTTGACTGTAACTGTAATCTGCGCTGTTTTCATGTTGTGCGACAATCTCCCGGCATGTGAATTGATGGCTTATTCTTTCAACCAGGATATACCGGCGAATAATCTTTTTTCTGCTTTTCGATGCAGAGGCATGAACAATCCTGACGGCTGGGGCATCGCTTTTTATGCTGGCAAAGCCGCAGTCCTGTTCAAGGAGCCATGCAGTGCACCGGATAGCGTCCTGGCGGAATTTCTTGCAACTTATCCCGGTCTGCAGCGCAAACTTGTGATCGCCCATGTCCGCAAAGCCTCGGTCGGCGGGCAGGCTTACCAGAATACACATCCGTTCGTGCGTGAACTTAACGGCAGGGAATATGTGCTGGCCCATAACGGTACACTCAGAAATTATCAAGGCAAGCTTAAACTTAGTCGGATTATGCCGCTGGGCATTAATGACACCGAATTTCTGCTTTGCTATATCCTCGGGAAAATTGAGGAGAAGAATGTTGTCAACTGGGATGTCCGGGCTTTTGAATGGATGCAGAGTGAACTGCGTGTAATTAACGATTATGGAACGCTGAATTGCATTTTCTCTGACGGAACTTATCTTTTCGCGTATTACGACAAAAAAGGTTACAACGGACTATATTATCTCATGCAGAAAGCTCCTTACGGGCAGACTTATTTCAAAGATTTATCCAAAAACGTTGATTTAAGCAAAGTGTACCCGGAAACCTCTGCGGGGGTTGTCATTGCAACCAGCCCATTGACCGAAGAACGCTGGGAGCGTTTCACCCCTGGACTGCTCATGGTGTTCAAAAATGGTGTTCAGATCTTTCCGTTAACGCCAATTGACGCCAAACAAGAGCAACGTAATTGATTCCGAAGTTAATAATTTACAGTTCTGCTCATATGTGTCAACTCGAGGGGAGAATTGTTGGCCATCAAATGTGTAAAGGCTAAAAAAACAACCTATACGATGTTCATATATAAGGGATAAAAAAAATTACGATTACTGCCAGAGTCTGGATGATTGACGGAGTTCAGATTAAAAAAGATGACAGAGAAAGTTGCAATGGTATATCCGAATATTATAAGTGAAATATAAACAATATAGTCAACCAAGAGAGGTTTAGTATAACATATCACAGATCAGCGATGTTTTCCCCGTAAGGAGAATAATGAATAAAGCGTGTACGGCTTCGATACTATATGACATAGTCCTGAATCATCATTAGCTTTCTGACATAAAAGTTACCATGTATGTCAATGATTTTGACTGTTTGCTGGAAATGTAAAAAGTGCTCTACGTGATCAAGGTGAGCTATGAGTAAAATGCCAGAATATATTGAAGAAAAAATGGATGGATAATGAGGAAGCTTAAATTGCTACTGGTCTCAGTAGCTGACACCGCTATGGTGGCAGCTGTTGGCGATAATCATATGTTGTATTTTTGTCTGGCTCTGACGTTCTGCACTGTTTCCGCAATCATATGGAATTTTTCGCTGATTAGGATTAAAATTAATTCATTTACAGAAGAGGTTGCTCAATGAACTGGATTTCTTGGTGTATTGCGATTGTTCCACTTGTTATAATTATATCTGTCGGACTATATTCCCGCAAGTATGTTCGAGGGGTTGCTGACTTTCTTGCCGCCGGTCGAGTTGCCGGTCGTTACGTTATCTCGGTCGGTGATTTGGAGTCCGGACTCGGGATTATCGCACTGGTGGCGCTTGTCGAAGAAAAATATCAGTGCGGATTTGCATTGGGTTTTTGGGGGAGCTTGACCGTTCCCATTTCAATGGTTATGGCGTTAACTGGTTATTGCATCTATCGATTCCGGGAAACTCGCGTTCTATCGCTAGGTCAGTTTCTGGAAATGCGTTATTCCCGCCCGTTCCGAATATTCGCGGCGGCGCTTAGGACGACATCGGAAATGATGGTCAATGCTATTGGACCTGCGGTTGCCGCCCGTTTTTTTATTTACTTCATAGGCTTGCCGCATACGTTGAATTTTTTGGGTATGTCAGTTCCCACTTTTGGTGTGTTGATGGTGTTTGTTCTGTTTCTGGCGATGCTGGTGATCTGGCCGGCTGGTCGTATTTCTTTGATTATCACCGATTGTTTTCAAGGGCTTATCAGTTACCCTATTTTTGTTATTTTTACAGTATTTGTACTGACAAGATTTTCTTGGGGTGCTGAAATATCACCGGTCATGCTGGACCGGGCTCATGGCGAGAACTTCCTGAATCCGTTTGACATCAGTCAGCTTAGAGATTTCAACCTGTTTGCATTGTTTGTGGCGGTTTTTGCCAGTATCCTTAACCGCGCAAGCTGGATTGGCAATGATACCAGCGGCTCGGCAAGAGATCCGCATGAACAAAAGATGGCTGGTATCCTCGGTGCCTGGCGAAACGGGTTCAGCGGGATCATGTGCATGTTAGTTGCAGTTGCCGTCATTACGATTATGACGCATTCAAATTTCTCGTCACAAGCCAAGGTTATCCGCATTGGCCTGACAAACATGATATCGGAAGAGGTGGTAACCGACAAAACGGTGCGAAGCAAGATTATTGATAAAGTTTCTGCCTTTCCAGAAATAAAGCATGAGATTGGCGTTGACAAGCCGTTTTCACGCGAGAATAACATTGATGTCGTCTATCTTAGGACAGTCAGGGATACTCTCAATGAAGACGGCAATCCCAATGGCAATGCCATCTTCCAGAAGTTTAGAACGCTTTATTATCAGATGATGATGGCTATGACAATGCAGAATATTTTCCCGCCGGTTCTTATGGGTTTATTCTGCTTGCTGATGGCTATGTTGATGCTTTCAACCGATGCATCGCGAATTTTCAATGCGACAGCGACAATTGTTCAGGATGTAGTCATGCCGTTCAGAAAAAAGCCTTTTACCAAGAAAGAGCACCTTGCATGGTTGCGTTACAGTTCGGTTGGAATTGCGGTCTTTTTCTTTGTAGTATCGTTTTTCTTCTCCCAGTTAGATTACATTAGTATGTTCATTACAATTACGGCATCCATCTGGATGGGCGGCGCGGGTCCGGTTATGATCTTTGGTCTTTATAGTCGTTTCGGAACGACGGCCGGGGCATGGGCATCATTGACCTTCGGTTCAGGGGTTGCAATTGGCGGAATAATCCTACAGCGCAACTGGGCGGATTATTTCTATCCGTGGCTTGAACAGTTGAGGTGGGTGGAGCCGCTGGATA
>CAIMFA010000073.1 GCA_903840185.1 uncultured Lentisphaeria bacterium
CTTTACCGTGCCGGCTCATAATGTGATGCTGGACCATCTCCGGAAACCATATCTGCTTGTACATCGTTTATCCTCATCTCATTTTACACTTTAAAACTACAATGAAATTATCTCCACCAAGCCGATTTACATCTCGCTGTAAACTAAATATTTGTATGCTTCAATCGGCAATATTCTGCTTTGATAGTGTTCCGGACAAGGCTGATTGCATGATTTCATGCATTCCGCGATACTGCGCTTTGACTTGAATGAGCCGTCCGGCTGCAAGTGCAGTTCATCGGCCATGGACAACAAGATGGAATTATTCTTGGCCATGAACTGCTGAATCTCAGTGGTTATATTTTTCGTTGTCGGTACCATCAGGATGAATGGTTTCTGGTGTAAAAGGTAAATCGAACTTATGGTATCGGTCAGAGTTGATGTCTTATAGGTTATATACACCTTCGTACCGGAATAGTCGCCGAGATGCCAGACGTTTTCGTGTTCCTTTCGGATCTCTGCTGAATACTTGATATTCAGTGAAACGCAAAGCGCTTGATGAAAGGCTTCCAGGCGTAGCGAGTAGATCAGAATGTCCCGGAACTTGAGTTGTAACGGAACAGCTTTGCCCTCCGGACATACAGCTACGATGTCGGACGGGGCATTCTCCATAACCTGCCGAGGATAACCATACTCACATGGAGCCGGGCAATTAAGCAGCTTGACGCGACGGCCTTCGACCCTCAGATAATGGGTATAGAAAGTGTTAAAACGATGCCAGTTCGCCAGGCGGCTATTCCACTCTTTCCAGGCCGCTTCCTGTTCCGGCAGCTCCTCAAGATAGTGCCAGAAAATACTGTCTGCCATGCTATCTCCTCTTACCTTTTCAATAATTAAGCAACTCTATGCATTGTCTGTCGTGATCGTATCCATATCAATTCAGAATACTATGCTGCGGACGGCGTCGAAGCATTATCCCTCGCTTCATCTTTTTCATCAACGGTAACGGAATATCCGTGCTCAACGCGGCACATCAAGTAAAGCATGCCGACCAAAACGAAGTTAGCGACCGTAAGGGCAATGCCGAAGACTATCGCGCTGGTATCCTGATGCAAATTGACGGTCATGAATATCTGCATAATCCAGATTACCAGGTCAGAAAGATATGTTACAGCCACCACCATCAGCACCAAATGATACTGGATATGTTGCAACAATTACATTCCATGGTTCAGAATAACGTCTCTTTAATTGTTTAAAGTTCATGTTTTTTCATTCTTCCCATAATTCATTAATTGCCTTTAAAGTTTCCTCGACCAGTTCCTGTCCTCCTGTGGAGTTGACCAGATTGCAGTACTGCGAGGCGCTGTAGCCTTTGCCCCATTCCCCACGAGCAGTCGGCAGATATGTCCCGCCGGATTCTCCAGTTTCGCTGCCGGCCAACTGGATTATAAACGTCTGTACGGCAGGACTGCGGGCCTGAATACGATGAGCATAATCCATATACAGCTCAAAACGGTTTGAGGCGAAAGCAACGTCCCCAAGCCGCACCGCATGCAGTTCCATCGGCAGTTTGGGATTCGCCTGATATGTCTGGTAACGTTCGATAATCGCCTGGCAACGGCGGCGGCGCGCGGCTAATATCGAATCGGCAATCAATCTTTGTTTCGGGTCGGGATCGGCCGACGGCGGTTCTTCATTCATTAATTTAAGATTAATGGCTTCATTTTCGTACTCGTCCTGAGTAATTGGACGGCGCGTCAATTCTATTGTCCTGACGATGTTGGACAACTGCGCTGCAGTACGAATATCTTTCGATGCCCAACTGAAGATTTCGGCCACTCCCGCGGCTATCCGTTCCGCAATATCCTGTCGCTCATCAATGCCTTTCAGTTCCAGCCGCCGCTTCAATGCGGCTTTGTAGTATAAATAATGCGGCGCAAGGTCGCCTGCGGCGGAACATTGCGGTAAAACATAGAGGTTCTGTCCGAATTTTTTACGCAGTTCCTGTCGGGTTTCGTGCCAGAAATCGGCGGAAAGCATCCAGATATTTTCAGAAACCTGCGAAGGGCATGGCGTATTTACCAGAACTCCGGTCAGATTGTTATTGACATCATAAGTGAAGAGCGTATTAAGAAAATGATCGGCTCCTGCTTCAAAATGACTGAATTGCGGATCATTGGTGTTGCCGTACATCACTGCGTGACCATCAACCATCAAGCCGGGGCAGCCAACTTTGTCAGGACGTTTTGAAACGTCATCGAGATAGACGCTCCGCCGGCTTTGCGCCACTGCCGCGAAACCATAGCCCCATGCCACGCCGCCGGGCTGCCGTTTATTCCACGCCTCGACGACAGCTTCAGCCGCCATCTCAGAGAAAAACTCCTGATACTTTTTAGCGGGCATCCGTGGCGGCGTTTCAAACAAATCTTCATCTTCGTAAAGATCGCCTGACGTATGGGTATGGGTGGCGTTCATAATAATTTTTTCCGCCGGAATTGCCGGATTCATCATCCGCACTTTTTCCCGGACCATTTTAACCAGAAACGATCGTATAATCGTTACATCGCAGGACAGGAAGATAACAGTGTCTGTTTCTCCAGAAATCGCCAGCGCCGTAACAGTAATCGGATCAAGAATCTTTTCAGAAAGCCGCAGATAAAACTGCCCCCGGATGCCGATTGGCTGCTCAGTGGAAACATCTCGTGAAGCCCAGCCAATCAGGAGTTTGTTCTTTTCATAATGCTGTTCATCCATACCATCTCTCCCGTCTTTACCTTATTGAATATTCAGTGATTTCATTAACTTTTATGCTTCGGAAATCTTTTTTATTTTCCCTTGACAATATAGCAGCGGCCATTCCGGCGGCCTGTCCGGTTGCAATGCAGGTTCCCATCACCCGCAGAGACCCGTTAGCCCCGCGGTCAGAGGAAATACAACGTCCGGCGGCTATGACATTTTTCAATCCAAGCGGGATAAGACATCTGAACGGAATATCGTAAGACTGTCCATCCTTGACCGGAATCCGCACCTGCGCTGTGCCGGCTCCGTGAATGTCCACATGATGACAGCCGCGAGCAATCACGTCCGTATGTTTCACCGCTTCAATTACATCGGACTGCGACAACGTGTATTCGCCTTTGATCCGACCCGTCTCACGGACGCCCACACGGTGCGCAATAGAAGAGATGGAGGCGTTTTCAAAACCTGGAATCCGTTCTTTGAAAAAACGTGCGGTATTTGCCACCTGTCCCGCCAGTTCCGGCAGGGTTGCCGAAACCGTGAATTCATCAGTGCAATCAATGCCGCCAATCCGGGTGGCGTTCAAACATACTTCTTCAAGTAAAATGGATGTTGGCGTAACGAACGCTGCTGTGCATGGATGCATGGCTCCGGTTTTTATTGCCTGTCCCAATACTTTGCCGTTTGCGGAAATTGCCACATACGGATACCCCGAGTTGTAAAGCGCCATAGCAGCTTCCGCCCGTTTTTTTTTCAGCACCGGATTTTCCGCAAGCAGCGCTTCTTCCGGATTATCCCGTATAAACCGGAGCAATGGTTCAAACTGGACATTCGCCATGCGAAACACGAGACTGACCGGTTGGAAATTTCTGTTCTCATCTCCTGCGAGGATTTCTCCGCCGGCCATTGCGGTAATGTTACCGCCGCCGGAAGCATCAACTACGGCATCGCACGAAATAGTAGTAATCTTTCCGCCTTGAGTAGCAATTCTCAACGATGTCACTGTTCCATTCGCGGAATTTACCCCGGTAACCATCGAATTCAGCAATAATTTTACGCAGTATTTTCTAAGCAGCGAGTTGATTCCAAGACATAATATTTCAGGTTTAATGCAAAGCCCGTATACAGTCCGCCAGTCGCAGACCGGACCAATATATGCACGGGGGTCAATCATATTGCAGGTATCGATGATTTCATCAAGAATCCCGTGAACACATTGATTGCCAAGAGAAGTGTAAGTCCCAAGTAGCGGCATTCCTGAAAAAAGGTCACCCCCGATGGAACTTCCTGATTCCACCAGTAAAGTGTCCGCTCCGTTTTTTGAAGCTGATATCGCCGCTGATATTCCGGCAGCGCCTCCACCGACAATGATTACACTCATAATTCCATTCCTATCAGCCATATTTCCTCCTCCTCTTACCTTTTCAATAATCAAATATGCCAATCTATACATTGCCTGCCGTGATCGTATCCATGGGCATCGGGTAACTGCGTTCGGCTCTTGACAGCACGAAAACACAACCCGCCAGCATCAAGTTCACCACAACATGGGCGATGCCGAAAACTATCGCGCTGGTATCCTGATGCAGGTTGACGGTCATGAATATCTGCATAATCCAGATTACCAGTTCAGTCAGATAGGTAACCGCTACCACCATCAGCACTCCGTGATGCGGAATGCCGTGCAGCGGCGGCAGATTCTCTCGAGACCGCTTCATATCCCGCCGGATCTTGTTTTCCAGCCATTTCCAAAGCAGCCATGTAACAACTGAGGCAGGCAATATAAGCCAGCCATGCCAGAATAAAGCCTTCATGGCATGCTTCTGATACATCCACCACATCATGAACGGGACAATCGCAATAGACGACAGCATCAGTGCATCGAACGTCCGCAGCGCGATGTTAAGCCAGCGCGATTGCGGGCCTACCGTGGGAATGATCGGCATCTCCTCAAATTTGCTTTCAGTCCAGGGGGTAGGCGGCTGGTAATTGGCGTCACCGCCCAGGCGATGCCAGCAGATATAGAGATAAACCGCGATTCCGGCGGCGATTGCATTGAAAGGCAATGTCCAGGCAAACAGGAACCGGTAGGCGTAGTCTGTGCCATTGCAATAATATCGGACAATATCGATGAAAAAGCCTGCGGCCATTCCAGCCGGCAGCCTGAACAGCGCGCCAACCAGCGCATTGGCCGA
>CAIMFA010000074.1 GCA_903840185.1 uncultured Lentisphaeria bacterium
CTCCTGCCTCCTGCTTTATTTCGCCTTAATCAGGTTCCAATACTTAATGTAGGTCTGATTGTAGTCGCCCAGATCGCGCAACACTTCGCTTTTCTGGAATACATCCGGCTTCATCATGAACGACGGATTGTCTTTCAGTTCCTGCGGGATCAGTTTGGCGGCGGCGGTATTGGGCATCAGGTAATTGATGAAAACCATATTTTTCGCGCAGACTTCCGGATCATGCATGTAATTGATAAAGGCATAAGCCAGCTCCGGATTTTTGGCGGAGGACGGAATCACCATCAGGTCAACCGCCAGCGCGGTGCCTTCCTCCGGCACCGCGAACGACACATATTTTTTTTCTTTGCCGATCTGCAGGATGTCGCCGTTGTAACCCTGAATAACCATGAAATCCTTGGAGGCAATGCCGAGTTTGGCGTCATCCACGGTAAACGAAGCCAGGTTTTTCTTCCATTCCATCAGCAGATTCCTGGCGGCTTCAACTTCCTTGTCATTGGTGGAATTGAAGCTGTAGCCCAGATATTTAAGTGCCGCGCCGAAGGTTTGGCGCACGTCGTTGAGCATTGTCATCCGTCCGGCGTATTTCTTGTTTCCGAACATGCCCCATGAGGGTTTGAAATCGGTGACCACTTCATTGTTATAGCCGATGCCGGAGAATGACACGGCGTAGGGAATGGAATATTCCATTTTAGCGTCTTCGAGTTTTTCCAGAATATCCGGCATCATGTATTTGATATTGGGGATTTTGCTCTTGTCCAGCGGCATCAGCATGTTCTGCTTGGCCATCACCGCGGCGATATAGCTGGTCGGGAAAATCA
The DNA here is from genome assembly GCA_903840185.1 of uncultured Lentisphaeria bacterium. GTDB lineage: Bacteria > Verrucomicrobiota > Lentisphaeria > Victivallales > Victivallaceae > CAIPAT01. Next base: position 822 of record CAIMFA010000074.1, read on the forward strand.
GGTCATAACCCTGGGCGCCGGCTTTCATCTTGGCGTACATGGATTCGTTCGAATCGAAGTAGGAGATCACCACCCGGCAGTTGTTTTTCTCCTCGAAATCCTTAACCAGCTGCGGCGACAGATAGTCCGCCCAGTTGTACAGGTAGAGGGTTTTCTTCTGGTCGGCACATGATACGACCAGCAGCATCAGCGAGAGGCACAGCGACATTTTTAAGAGTTTAAGCAATGTTTTCATTTTTCCTGCTCATTAGTTTGTTGATGGCATACGCCATTATAAAAGTTACTATTATTAATATTACCGATAACGCATTGATTATCACGGGAGTGCCGTGTTTCATCATACTGTAAATATATACCGAAAGCGTGGTTGAGCCAGGCCCGTAAACGAAATAAGTGATAACAAAATCGTCAATCGAGATGGTGAAGGCCAGCAGCGCGCCGGCAATGATTCCCGGCGCAATCTGCGGGATAATCACCCGGCGGATGATTATTGCCCAGCCGGCGCCCAGGTCTCTGGCGGCTTCGACTGTGGAAAAATCAAAATCCTGCAACCGGGCCAGCACTGTCATGGCCACGAAGCTGGTGCAGAAAGTCACATGCGCCAGAAAGATGGTAAACAGCCCGAGTTCCATTTTCAGGGAAATGAAAAACAGCAGCAGGCTTACGCCCATCAGAATATCCGGGATTCCGAGCAGGGTGATCAGCATGAGCCGGTGGACTTTCTGCAGCTTGTCCGTGTAAAGGTGGATCGCGAAGGCGGCAAGCGTGCCGAGGATGACCGCCGTCGCTGTGGCGCTCAAGCCGATAATCAGGGAATTTATCAGCGCGGAAATCACATCCTGGTCCTGCACCAGTTTGACATACCAGCGCATGGAAAAGCCGTTCCACCCGCTGCCGCTGTAACGTCCCGGGTTGAAAGAATCAACCGCCACCACCAGCATCGGCAGGTAGAAGAGCAGCATAATGCCCAAAGTTGTAAAAAACGGTATTTTGGATTTACACTTTTCCATTGTCCCACGGCTTGAATCTGAAATTGTTAATAATTATATATGTCAGCCTGAGTCCGAGCAGGCCGATAATCACCATCAGCAGCACCGACGCCCAGGCGGAGGCTTCGGGAATATTGCGTCCGACCAGTACCCGTTCGGCAATCAGGTTGCCCACCATATCGCAGCTGGTGCCGCCGACCATTTCCGGGATCACATACGAACCGAGCGCGGGGATGAATACCATCAGCGTCCCGGCGGTGATGCCGGAGGAAATGCCGGGCAGGAAGATTTTGAAAAACGCCTTTCTCCGGGTCGCGCCCAGGTCGTAAGCCGCCTCCATCAGGCTGAAGTCGAATTTGTCGGCGGCGGCGAAGATCGGCAGAATCGCAAACGGCAGATAGGTGTAGACGATCACCAGCAGCACCACATAAATGTTGTACAGCAGCAGGGTGTCCGGTGAAATGATGTGCAGTTGAATCAGCCAGTGGCGCAGCGGCCCTTCAGGATTCAGCACCGCCTTCCAGGCGAATACCCGGATCAGGAAGTTGGTCCAGAACGGCACGATAATCATGATCAGCAGGCATTTTTTCACGCTTTCCCGGCAGGCGACCATGTAATAAGCCACCGGAACCGCCAGCACCACGCAGACGAGCGTGGAGACGGCGGATATCCAGAGTGTCCGCCAGATGATTTTCATGTAGACCGGCTCCATCAGCCGCTTGAAGTTATCAGCCGTGAAGCCGGACATGATATTGCCGTACTGGTCGGCGGGATGCAGCGAGATCAGCAGTACTGAGACCGTGGGAATGAGAAAGAACACAGTCAGCCACAAAAGCGACGGCGTTGAAATAATCATTTCATTTATCGCTTTGGAAAGTTTTCTCATTTTTGCTTGTGTCCCTTTTCCGGTTTCTGCGGTTCCGTCACATTTATCGGGAGCAGCGAACGGTCGGCGTCCTGATAATTATCCAGGATGTAGCCGTTATCAGCGTGCCATGCCAGCCAGAAGCGGATCGGCTTCTGGTCGAGCAGAAATGCGGAATGCTGCTTCTGGACGGAGATCAGCTGTCTGCCGACTCTGATCCAGAACTTGGTGGAGTTGCCCATATAAATGATATCTTCAACATGCCCTTTAAGGATGTTCTTTTTCCGGTCCGTCGCCGGAGGTTCTGCTGAAATATCTATTTTCTCCGGGCGGATGCTGACATGCACACCGTCGCCGGCGTTGAGGCGGCGGTCATTGAAAATCAGCATCTGCTGGTTGCCCATGTTCTCAAGCTGCACCCGGCTGTAATCGTTGTCCGTGATTTCGGTAACAGTTCCGTCAAAGAAGTTGGTATCACCGATGAAGGCCGCGACGAAACTGGATTTCGGTGCTTCATAGATTTCAGCAGGCGGCCCCATCTGCTCGATGATGCCGCGGTTCATGACCGCCACATCGTCGCTGATGCTCATGGCCTCGCTCTGGTCGTGGGTTACATAGACGAAGGTAATGCCGATTTTATCATGCAGTTCATCGAGTTCCACCAGCATCCGCTGCCGCAGCTTCAGGTCGAGCGCCGCCAGCGGTTCGTCCAGCAGCAAAACCTGCGGGTGATTGATCAGCGCCCGGGCAAGCGCCACGCGCTGCCGCATGCCGCCGCTCAACTGCGCCGGTTTTTTGTAAGCGTGGCTGGTCATCTGGATCATCTCCAGATATTTCTCCACTTCGGATGCAATTTCCTGTTTCGGGCGTTTATCAACTCTCGGCCCGAATGCGATATTTTCCCAGATGGTCATATGGGGGAACAGTGCGTAATTCTGGAATACCGTGTTTACCGGACGGTCATTCGGCACCAGGTCGGTAATATCTTTGCCGTCAAGAATGACTCTGCCGGAGTCGGGCGATTCCAGTCCGGCGCAAATCCGCAGCAGCGTGGTTTTGCCGCAGCCGCTGGGGCCGAGCAGCGAGAATATCTTGCCTTTTTCGACGCTGAACGACACATCGGAAAGCACTGTCTGCCTGCCGAACTTCTTTGATATGTTCTCAAAACTAAGAAAACCTGCCATGCTTTTTTTCTCTTTTTGTAATATATACTCTATATGGTTGAAAATTTAAAATAGATTGCGAAGATTTTGAGAATTGGTTCGTATTCTGAGAGGCTGCCGATACCGGGGTATCGAAGGCCTCGAAGAGTGCGAATCCAAACTCGAAAGATCGCAACCGCTTTGCGGTGAATGTCTTGCGGCTGTATTTTCCCGTTCCTTCTTCCGGCGATACTTATATCGCCTGTCAGTCGGATCGAAAAAAATCAATCCACAATCCTATTCATCTAGTTTAAATTTTCAACCTTATAGAGTATAAGACCAAATATTTAATTCAAAAGAAATAAAAAGAATCCCTTAATAAACAATTGCTTTTAAACTATAATTAAATGACTCAAAATCAAGCAGCGGATGCCAAAATTGGCGGAACTTTTTTGCCGGTATCAATTATGATTTTCTTTTGACCGGAAATGACGGCCGCAAATATACACTGGACAGATGTAAACAGTCACGGAGTCAAGGATTTTCGTTACCTGTACTGCATCAGGTCATTGTTGTATAGTGTTGACATAGTCACGATATTTAAAAAATATTATTAATTAAATCATGCAAAGACTATTGACATAGTCACGATAATGTATTATAATCTATTTCAGAAATAAAAACGGAGTGTACGACTTTTATGGAAGATAAGATTACAACTACCAGAAATTATATTCTTGATCTTCTGGAAAGCGGCAAATTGAAAGGCGGAGATAAACTTCCCGGTGCCCGCGCCATTGCCGCTTCCATAAAGGTTTCATTTGTCAAAGTCCAGCAGGCATTGGACAAACTTGTACAGGATGGTATTCTGGAAACAATTCCGAGGCAGGGTACGTTTGTTCAGCGGAATTGGGAAGAACGGGTTTTGCAGACCAATTTTACGCTGTTCAAGAAAAATCTGCC
>CAIMFA010000075.1 GCA_903840185.1 uncultured Lentisphaeria bacterium
ATGCAGTAAACCATTTTCTTGATTTGGGATAGATGGTTTTAGTCTTTACAGCAACCCTTCCGCCATTTGCTATGAATAAATCCATCAATAGCAGGACTAAAAAAGAGCCCAAAATAGCTCCGCATATTCCGTGAAGGATTTTTTTGGCAGGTTCCCTTTTCATACCAATAGTCTTCTCTTTATGAATTAAATAATTACTCCGTTGGACGGATACTCTACTATTTGAAAAGCAGAAATCAAGGCGGATCATCCTCAATTATACTCTGCACAGCTGAAAATTAAACTATCGATTGCGAAAATTCTGAGAGGCTGCCGATACCGGGGTATCGAAGGCCTCGAAGAGTGCGAAACTAATAAAATGGATACCTCCTCGAGATAAAATCCTTGCTATTTTTTATCGACAGCCTCAGTCACCTGCGCTTTCAGCTTCTCAGGAACGTATTTTAGCGCTCCGCGATAACATTTGACCGCCGCCAGGCACATTTCCAAGTTCAGCAGATTCTCAGGAACGCATTTAAGCGCATAGCCATTCTGCTGGACTGCCGCCAGACATACCTCGCGGTCCCGGAACTTTTCCGGAACGTATTTAAGCGCATAGCCATTATTTTTCACAATCGCCAAATACATTTCGTGGTCAAGTATTTTCCCCGGAACATATTTAAGCATCTCAATATCATGCTTTACTGCATAAAGACATATCTCCCGGTCTCTGAATTTTTCAGGAACAAATTTAAGTGAACTGCAATCTTCCTTAACCGCGTCAAGGCATATAGTATGGTCAATAAATTTTTCCGGAACGAACTCAAGCGCTTTGCCATAACTTCGAACAGCAATCAGACACATTTCATAATCAATCATTGTCTTTGGAACTGTTTGAAGCATTGCGCCAATAGATTTTATAGAAGCCAAGTACATCTCGCGGTCTTTGTGCTCTTCAGGGATATAATACTTAATTGCGAGTCCGCGATTTGAAACTACTGCCAGAGACATTGCGCGGTCCCTAAGTTTTTCCGGAACATATTTAAGCACTTGTCCGTCAGTAGTATTACTGACTGCTGCCATACACATTTCGCGGTCTCTTAATCTCAAAGGAACGTCTTTAAGAAAGCCGCCTCTTTTAACTGCTGCCATACACATTTTCCGATCTCTTAATTCGTACGGAACGTACTTAAGAGCACGGGCATCACTTTTGACTGCGGCAAAACACATCTCGTAATCTCTAAATTTCAGGGGAACGAATCGAAGAGCATTGCCATAATCTGCAACCGCCTCCATGCATATTTTTCGGCCTCTGAATTTTTCAGGGATTAAACGAAGCGCACAGCCGCACGTTTTCACTCTTATACCTGCACTTGCGATAGCAAGACCCTTTTCCAATGCTTTAATATCTGAATTCTTGTCCGGCGCTTCTAATGCTTTTTTGAATACAGACAAAGCTTCTGTCCATTTCTCTTCCAATAACAAGCGGTCCCCGTCGGGAAGTAAAGATTGATCCTGCACTGTTTCTCTATTATCAACACTCTTCTGCGGTTCCACAACATCCTGGACAAAGATATATTTCTGATATTGCTGCTCAAGTTTTTCTTGAGGACTGAAAGAATAGAATGGATAATCATTTTTCTGTGCCAGGGCAATGACGCCATCAAATACGGCATTAGCCCACTCGCATCCCCAATAGTTGTCAAATTTGAAGAAAATACCGTTCTTAAACCTGGCAGAAGGTTGTTTATTAATATATTCAAGGGCAGCTTCCCAGTCGTTAAACTTCCTGCCGTCTACAACAATTAAACTGGAAATATTAGAAATTGTACATTCCTCGATGACAAATATGTCTTGGGGAATTTCATTTTTATTCACATTTACAGTGCGAAATTTCACTGTGATGTGATTTAAGCTTTCTTCTTCTTCCAGGTAAATTCCCTCTTGTGGTTCTAAATCGGGATCTATTACATCTATCATAAAATACCCCTGATGCAAAGCAATTTTAAACCCTAGCGTTTTAAATCTCAATATGAATTCCCTCGGGGTCAAGAAATAACAAGGGAATTTTTTATAAAACTCCTCAGATACCTGTGCTGGTGTTGCTTGTGCCCGTGAGCAACGAGCAACAGCGGGATTCCATACCCGGAACTCAGATACCTTGGTTGTTGCCGCTGCCGGGGTCATATAGATATTTATTTTTGCAGAGTCGCCGTACTTGTCTATTAATAAATTCTCATACTCCAGCATAATCTCCGCAAGATTGCTTAACGACAGGCATTTTTTAAAGAAATCTTCATACTCTGCCCGAGTAAGTTTACCATACCAGAAAGAATTATATTGCCGTTGGCGCTGAGAATAACAATCATCATTACACACTTCACAACCAATATTGCTTGCGGCAATGTTAAACATTATTGCTCCGAAAGATAATCAGCTTGCATATTTCACACATTCCGCTTGAAATAAATTCTTGATATGTTGCGGCTTCTTCTGAATGCTTCGCATATGGTTTTGAGCATTGAGTTTCAATTCTCCCTTGCGCTTGGTTTCCGG
>CAIMFA010000076.1 GCA_903840185.1 uncultured Lentisphaeria bacterium
GCGCGTTGCCGTGGGCCGCGAGATTGTCAGCAATCCGGAAGCGTTTCTGTTCGACGAACCGCTGTCCAATCTTGACGCTAAAATGCGCGTTCAGATGCGCGCCGAAATCAGTAAACTGCATACTCAGCTGGAAACCACGATGATTTACGTCACCCACGATCAGGTTGAAGCCATGACCATGGGCGACCGCATTTGCGTGATGAAAGACGGCATTATACATCAGGTTGACAGTCCGATTAATCTCTATGACAACCCGGCGAATCTGTTTGTCGCCGGCTTTATCGGCACCCCGCCGATGAACTTCTTCAGCGGCGAGATTATTGCAAAAGAAGGGAAACTTTATTTCAAGGAGGAGGCTTTTGAACTGCTGCTTGCCGATTCCTGGAAAAGCGTGGCCAGCCCTTATATCAACCGCAAGGTGGTATTCGGCATCCGCCCGGAAGACATCTGCTGGGAAAAAGCCGGTAACGGCGATTATCCTAAAATCAAGGCCGAAGTCGAAGTTATCGAGCCGATGGGTTCTGAAACTTATCTTTACCTGAACACCGGCATTAACAGTTTCATTGCCAGGGTTGAGGCGCACAAGATTCTCAAGGTTGGAGATAAAGTTGAACTGCCGGTATTTATGCCGAAAGCTCACTTGTTTGATAAAGAAACTGAAAAACTGATAGTGTAGTCCCGGCGTGGCCGGGAGTTGTTTGATAAGGTCATACCGGAATTGTTCCGGTATGTAAATATCTTCAGGGCAAGGTGATTCCGCAAGGAAAATTCCTGACCGGCGGTATAGTCCGCGAGTTCCGCACAACGGAACAGATACGGTGTGACTCCGTAACCGACAGTAAAGTCTGGATGAAAGAAGATGACGGCATCCGATACCGGATGCCGGATAAACTGGTCTACATAAGCCCTGAATAAAATTGTCTTCAGGGCTTTATTTTTGCCCTGACACAGCAGAAGAAGGGAATAAGTAATATGCCGGTAGAGTTTGACAAAATCGAAGATGTGATCGCCGCCTTGAAACGCGGCGAGATGGTTATTGTAACCGATGATGAAAACAGGGAGAACGAAGGCGATCTGGTTGCGGCTGCAGCTAAAGTCACGCCTGAAATCATCAATTTCATGGCAACTCATGGTCGCGGTCTTGTTTGCGTGCCGCTATCAGAGGAACGCGCTGCCGCTTTGAAACTGTACAGCATGGCGGCGCTGAAAGACCCGTTTCAAACCGCGTTTACCCAGAGCGTTGACGCCAAAAACGGCATTACCACCGGAATCTCCGCCTATGACCGGGCGAAAACGATCGAAGCGCTGATAGACCCCGCTTCAACCGCGGATGATTTCGTTATTCCCGGTCATGTTTTTCCGCTGGTGGCGAGGGCGGGCGGCGTGCTCAGGCGCGCCGGACATACTGAAGCGGCAGTGGATATGGCGAGAATCGCGGGACTGGCCCCGGCCGGTGTTATCTGCGAAATAATGAATGATGACGGCACCATGGCCAGAGTTCCCCAGCTTGATAAGTTCAGAAAAAAACACAATTTGAAATGGTGTTCTGTTGCGGGGTTGATCGCCTACCGCCGCCAGACTGAAGTACTGATAGCGGAAGGCGCGTCCGCTGAACTGCCGACCGCGTACGGCAAATTCCGGGTTCATATTTACAAGTCCAAGGTTGACGGGCTGGAACATGTGGCGCTGGTTTTCGGGGATGTTAAAGATCAGGAGAACGTACTGGTCAGGGTTCACAGCGAGTGCCTGACCGGCGATGTTTTCGGTTCCGCGAGATGCGACTGCGGCGCGCAGCTTCATTCCGCGATGCAGCAGATTGTAGAGGAAGGCCGCGGGGTGGTCGTTTACATGCGCCAGGAAGGCCGCGGTATCGGGCTGGCCAATAAGATCCATGCCTACAAACTTCAGGATGAGGGTTGCGATACGGTTGAGGCGAATGAAAAGCTGGGCTTTGCGGCAGACCTCCGGGAATATGGTATCGGGGTTCAAATTCTGCTTGAACTCGGCGTCAAATCCGTCCGGCTGCTGACCAACAACCCCCGCAAACTGGTTGGTCTCAGCGGTTACGGACTGAAGGTGAATGAGCGGGTTCCGATTATCATTGATCCGCAGATCCATAACCGCAAATATCTGGAAACCAAAAAGAAAAAGCTCGGTCATTTATTATAAGAACCCGTTTATTGAATGGAAAATTACGGGAAACGGACTTAAATTATAACGTCTATATTACGGAGGAAAAGTTTATGGACAAGACAATTGGAAAAGTTTACGAAGGAAACCTGAACGCTGACGGACTCCGTTTTGGAATCGTTTGCAGCCGGTTTAACGAATTTTTTGTCAGCAAACTCCTTGGCGGAGCGGTCGATGCCATAGTCCGGCACGGCGGCAGCAGCAAGAACATCGAAGCCGCCTGGGTGCCTGGCTCCTACGAGTTGCCGTTCGCCGCTAAAAAGCTGGTGGCAAGCGGTAAATATGACGCGGTAATCGCGCTCGGCGTGGTGATTCAGGGCGCAACCCCGCATGCAGGGTACATCAACAGCGAAGTATCAAAAGCGCTGGCGCAGATTTCCCTGGAGACCGGAGTGCCGGTAATTTACGGAATCATTACGGCTGACAACATTGAGCAGGCGATTGAGCGCAGCGGCACCAAGGCCGGCAACAAAGGCGCGGATGCCGGCGTCGCCGCAATTGAAATGGCGAATCTGGTCAAACAGCTCGCATAGGCAACGTTAAAAATATTTGCGGTTAATTACGGAGAGATACATGCCCGTTACTCAAAAACAAGACAATCCAGTCGATTCCCGCAGCCTCGGGCGGGAATTGGCCATGCAGTTTCTTTTTCAGCAGGAATTGAACCACTGCGACGCAACCGAAGAAGTCTTTAATGGTTTTTTCGAGCAAACCGGGCAATCGCTGGAACTGAAGGACAATCGCTATTTCCGCAAAGGCCGTGAATATGCCATGGATATTATTGCGGGCGTGGTGAAAAATCTGAAGGAAATCGATGCACAAATACTCGCTCACTCCCAAAAGTGGGATCTGAAGCGGATGGCGGTCGTGGATTTAAACATCATGCGGGTGGCTATCTATGAAATGCTGTTCGTCATGGAAGTGCCGCCGGTGGTCAGTATCAATGAAGCGGTAAAGATTGCCCGCGACTACAGCGGCGAACCGTCATGCGGTTTTATGAACGGCATGCTCAATGCGGTAAAAGATTCACTTGACCGGCCGGCCAGAAAGGCTGCGAACAAAACATGAAGTCAATTTTTTCTATTTTTAAAAAAGGCCTCGAAAAAACCACCACGACGGTTTCCCGTTCGCTGGCGGGAATCTTCGCCGGCGAAAAAAAATGGGATAAAAGCACTTTTGAGGACCTTGAGGCAACGCTTATTTCCGCTGACTTCGGGGTTCCGGCCAGCTTGAAAATTGTTGCAGACATCCGCGACCGCTATGAACGCGGACACATCAAAACTTCCGCCGATATCTTTGAGATCGCCAGAAATGAAGTGATCAATATATTCAGCAAAAACCGACGGGAGATAAATTATGCTCCCGCAGGCAAACCGACCATCATCCTGATGATCGGAGTCAACGGCAGCGGTAAAACCACCACCACCGGAAAACTCGCGTGGCTGTGGCAGCAGGAAGGCAAAAAAGTGATTCTGGCCGCCTGTGATACTTTCCGCGCCGCGGCAGTTGGGCAGCTGAAACTCTGGGGCGAAAAGACCGGCTGTTATGTCGTTTCCGCCGCTCCCAATGCCGACCCCGCCAGCGTGGCGTTTGACGCGACTCAGGCCGCTCTGGCCAGAGGCGCCGATATCCTGATAATTGATACCGCGGGGCGTCAGCACACAAAGAAGAATTTGATGGACGAGTTATCAAAACTCCGCCGGACAATAGATAAAGTATATCCGGGAGCGCCCCATGAAGTCTGGCTGACCGTTGATGCCAGCCTCGGCGCTAATGCGATAAACCAGGCGCGCGAATTTTCAAAAGCCGCCGGGCTGACCGGATTGATATTGACCAAACTTGACGGCACCGGCAAGGGCGGCATGGCCGTTGCGCTGCATCAGGAATTCGGCTATCCGGTGTTTTTTGCCGGACTTGGCGAAAAACCTGAAGATCTGCAACCCTTTGATCCGGAATTTTATGCCGCGGCGATTTTCGAATCCGCCGGAAAATAATAGCCTGGATCCGGCAGGATGAGGTATGTTCACCCGAGGCCGGGATGAATATTGCCGGGAGATAATCTATCATGAGACTGTTGAAAAAAATTAAGAAATTTGTCTGCGGCAGCAGCCTGATTCTGCTTTGCGCTGATTTGTCCGCACAGTCGGAAATAAGTGAAGTCCTGAAACCGGACAAACCCGTATGGGAGACTTCCGCCAAAGACCTTGTCTCTAAATTTCCCGAAAAAAAGCTTTTTCAATGGATAGATTCATCCAAAACCGGATTGAGATACGCCGATGATACCAGCCCCGATAAAATGATCTTCGCCGGATTGCCGGTTTACGAAGCGATTTTCAGCATCAAAAATGAGAAAATCTCCAGGATTTATCTTTCCCTCTTTAATCGCGGCGATGCCGATCGACTGGAGAAAAACCAGTATCTTGAACTGCTCAAAAAACTGAATGACGCCCTGGAAAAACTGTCCGGCAAAAAGGGCGGTAAAGAAACTTTAACTCTCATCGGCGACAAGCGGATATACTCCAGAATATGGAGCAGTAAGGAGTATGAGTTCAACCTGAAATGGAGCGATAACGGCGTACCCGGCGCTAATTTTATGGCCGAATTTATCAACCTGAGCATTTTACCGCCGGCCGGCAATGCTGATTCTTTAAAGATAGATAAAGGACTGACTAAAAAAGTGCTGGCCGGAAGAGTCCGGAACAATGACGCAGGCGACCGTTATCTGGAAATCCCGATGGTTGACCAGGGGCATAAAGGCTATTGCGTGGCGGCTGTCGCCGAGCGGGTGCTGAAATATTACGGTTCAAAAATGGACCAGCATATGCTGGCGCAGTTGACCAACATGGCGGAAGGCGGCGGCGCCGGACTTAGCGATATTGAAAAGGCGGCGGCGGACTGCGCCTCGAAGATTGACGTCAAATATTCAAAGCTTTACTATAACGATGACATGGTTAATTTTTTTAACTTCAACAAAATGATTAACATGTATAATATGGAAGCTGCAAAGGCAAAATTGCCGTTAATCTCCATTGATAAATATCTGGTGAATTCCGCAGGCGGCCCTTTGTACGACCTCAGTGCGGTCTCTGCTGCGATAAATCCGGACCTTTATAAGAAAATCAGGCTCAAAGATAACATAAATTTCAAAAAATTCCAAAGAGACGTTACCGAGAATATCAATGCCGGCATCCCCGTGCTCTGGGCGGTCAAGCTGGGCATCAATAAAGAGGAAAATCTGCCGCAGCCGCTGGGAATGCACATGCGGTTGATTATTGGTTATAATGACAAGGAGAAAAAAATCGTCTATTCCGATTCCTGGGGCGCCGGGCACGAATACAAGAAAATGAGCTGGGAGGACGCCTGGACTATAACTAACTTCGTCGGGCTGTTTGCTCCGCGGCTGGAGAAATGATTATGCAAGCAGAAGAATACATGAATGAAGCAATTGGCCTGGCGTTGAAAGCCTGGGGCATGACCAGTCCGAATCCGCTGGTCGGCGCGGTTATTGTCAAAGACGGTAAAATAACCGGACGCGGTTTTCATGAGCAGGCGGGCAAGCCACATGCCGAGATTAACGCGCTGGCCGATGCCGGTCAAACTTCACAAAAAGCGGATTTATATGTAACGCTGGAACCGTGCTCCACTTACGGCCGCACTCCGCCGTGTACTGACGCAATCATCCGGGCAGGAATCGGACGGGTCTTTATCGGCTCTCTGGACCCGAACCCCGCTCATGCCGGACGCGGCGTGGATATCCTCAAAAACGCCGGAATCGAGGTCGTTACGGGAATAGAAAAAGCTGAATGCGACGCCATTAACGAAGCCTTCTTTAAATGGATTACCGCCGGAGTGCCGTTTGTCATCCTGAAAATGGCTATGACACTGGACGGTAAAATTGCCACGATGGACGGGCAGTCGAAATGGATCACCGGCCCGGCGGCCCGGCAGCGCGTTCAGCACTTGCGCCAATGGTCGGACGCCATCCTTGTCGGCGGCAATACCGTCCGGAATGATCATCCGTCGCTGACCGTGCGCGACATTCCCGGCTGGCGGCAGCCGCGGCGGCTTGTCGCCTCAAAAAAACTGACACAGGAAACGCTGAAAAGCCTGCTGCCGGCGGGTAGAACCCCGGAAATAATCAGCCCGGACACCCCTGCAGAATGGCATGAGGAAATGCGCCGCCTCGGCGGTAAAAATGTTACGGCGCTGCTGATAGAGGGCGGCGGCGAACTGGCCTCTTCTGTACTGAAGGCCGGAATCGTGGATAAAGTGGAATTTCACATCGCTCCGAAAATACTCGGCGGCAGAGACAGCCGTCCGGTCATTGGCGGTAAAAATCCGCTGACGCTGGCTGAAGCCATGGCGTTAAAAAACATCTCCATCGAACACGCCGGCAGGGACATCATTGTCACCGGCTATCCGGACTATTCCGCAGATAATTAACGGGATGATTGAGCCAGCCGGCGCTTTGCCTGATGCAGTTCTTTATCGGTGGGCGGCAGTTCCCGGAAACGCAATTGCTGGTATTCGTTCAATACGTCTGTTATCCGCTTAACTTCGTCCGGCGTAATTTTTAAATTAGTGATCATTTCTGCGAACTCTGCAACTGTTGTATTTGCCTGTATTTCCAGATTGTACCGCTTTTTAAGCATATTTGACAGCCTGATATACTCTTTACTCAGTTCTACGACATTTTTATGAAGTTCCGCTATGTTTTTATGTCCAATCCTGCGTGACTTGCGATGACGGATATAGATAATTAATACGAAAATAAACAGCAGCAGACTGACCGGACCGCGCACCGGATGTAAAAACATCGCGGCAAACAGCTCATAAACAGCGGTAGCGGTATCGGTGATGATTTTTGCGAAATAACCGCGGCGCAAATCGGACAGCAGCTGCTGGAAAAATTGCTGGAAACGGTCGCTGAAAGACTCCCATGAGCCCATTTCATGTTTGAAGTTGGGGATGCCAGACGGCGGTGTCGGTTCCAGCATCACCCATTTCTTCTGATCGCGGTCATAGGCTTCCAGCCAGGCATGGGCATTGCCCAGGCGGGAGACGTAATATTTGCCGGAAGGATGGCGTTCCTCGCAGACAAAACCGGTGACATAGCGCGATGGAATGCCTTTTTCACGCAGCAGTAAAGCCATGCCGGAAGCGAAAAGCTCGCAATGCCCCGCTCTGGTTTTAGTGAGAAAATGAATGACCGGATCGGAGCTGCCGGCATTCTGGGCGGACAGTTTGTAGGTAAAATTGGATGAGAAAAACCTTAACAGCGCAGAGATGGTTTCCGCGTCTCTGGCTGGCTGTTTCAGTTTCTTCAGTTCAGTAATATTTCCGGTTATCACGTTCAACTGCTGAGCGATATCAGTCGGCAGATTTAGATATTCCGGGGCGAAAACCGGAGCAGGTTCCTGCCAGGCGGATTCAATTGACGGCTGAGGAGTGAATACCGTGTAGCCGCCGTCTTTTTCCCAGTCCTGCGGCTCAAACACGCCGTCGCGGGTGCAGGTAAGGCGGTTGGCGATGATGTCGAACTGTTTTACGTTCGCTGGCGTCAGCAGTACTTTGCTGGTAAACTCTTTTGACGGCTGCACTTCAAAGGCAAAATTCTCTCTTCTGTCCGTTTCGAAGAAAAATGTTTTAAATGCGAGCATGCCGGAATAGGTTTTATTTTTAAGCTGCCGGGCATTCTGGTCGCCGGTTTCCAGCCAGCGGCCGCTGCGGTAGTCTGTATACGCATGGCCGCGGAGATAACCCGGCACGTTTTTCGATACCACGCGCAGCACGATGATGTTCTGATTTTTGACCATATCATCATTAAATGTCCGGTTCAAGTCCACTTCCCGGTCGAATACCGTATGTTTGACGGGTTGCATCATGCGCCTGATGCTGTGCTGCATAAAAAAGTTCTCCAGCCGCCGGATCCCATCTTCATTCATCTTATAAAGCTTCCACCCTCCGGCAATGCAAAGCGGCAGCAGCAAAAAAATAACGGCAAGGATAAGGTGCTTGCGCCAGAGATAATTTTGCTGCTTGCGTCCGATTTTCTGAGCTTCGGAAATCCTGAAACTCAGCAGAATCAGAAAGAGGTTGATGGTGATGACAAAGATAAATACGCCGTTGAAATGTTTAATCATCGGTGTCAGCATCGGCAGGCGCTCGTTCGGAATGTTCAGGTTATACACATCGCCGGCAAACATCAGAGTGAACAGCGCCGCCGTCGCCGCTCCGCCCAGCACATAAGGGCCGGACTTGAAGAAGGTCAGAAACACCGCGGCGTAGAGCGCTATCGGAACTGAAATCTCCGGATGGAAGAAAATGCCGATGAAACCGAAACGGTCATTCTTCATCGGGAACATATAATCCAGCAGCGCCGCCAAAACTACTGTCATAACTGAAAAGTAAATGATTGACCGGTCAGTCGTTTCGACCGGTTTAGTTATCACCATTGAGGCCAGCAGTCCGAATGCAACCAGCACCAGCACGTGCGGCAGGTCGGCGACGAAAGCAAAAAACAAAGCGGCCGGAAAGATCATGCCGGAGGCCAGCATAACGGTGAGAAATGATTTTCTATCGGGCCCGTTCATAGATTTTTTACCCTTCCTTCGCTGATATCGGTGGTGCTGATGAAAGTCGCGTCCGGCGGCGGTTCGCCGGACTGGATGCCGCTGCCGATCACAATGATCCGCAGCGCCACGCCGGACTCGCGCAGTTTCCGTACCAGCGTTTCGCGCTCCTTGTCCCAGCCGAGCAGCATGATGACCGCGCTGCCGATACCGGAAACCTCTTCCAGCACGTCGGGCGACAGCCGGGAGATCGGATGCTCATTATTCTGCTCCAGACACGCCAGCACGTCCAGTATTGCCTCCAGGCAGGCCAGATGCCGCCCGGCTTGAAAATGGTAAACCTGGGTCCCGGCGGCGAAAACATCCACCACATACTCGCCTTTGGTAAGAAAGTCCGTCAGCGCGGCGGTCAGCGAGATTGCGGCCTCTAGTTCCTCCGAAAGCACATTGCGTTTTTTGAGCATCCTGAAACTTTTGACTTTCGGCACGTAAGTGTCCACGATCAGGGCGATACGGGTCAGGTACTCCTCCTGAAATTCCTTGACGATCAGTTGTCCGGCACTGCGGGCGCTGCCGGGCCAGTAAATATGCCGGGGATCATCGCCTTCACGGAATTCCCGGCAGCCGAAAAAATCCATGGATTCGCCGACTTTTGAGACTCGCGAAACTCCTTCCCGCTGATATTTCATGCCTACCGGCAGACGGAAGTCATTTAATGTCTGGTATGAAGGATATACAATCAGCGGCGCGGAATCGTTTTTATTGCGGCAGCTCCACTTGAAAATACCCAGCGGGAACGCGGAATCGGCAATCGGGGAGTAAATCGTATATTTGCCGCGCCGTTTAGCGTCAATGACAGCTTCAGCGGCAACCGTCTGTCCGGCCGGAACAACGCCGGTCGCGGCATGTTCCGCCCATTTCAGACCGGGTTTCAGTGCGAACGGGTCAAGCCGGATGTCCCAGGCGGAAATACGCCGGAGATTGGCAATTTCATAATGAACTTTAACGCAGGCTCCGGCGCGCACCCGCTCCGGCAGTTTTCTCCCGATCTTGAATTTAGGGCGGAACAGCCAGCCGACGAGAAAATCGACCAGAAAAATTACGAACAACGCTATCGCCAGCCCCCGTACCGGGGAATCCAGCGAAATCGAGCTGTACATCAGAATCAGTATGGCCGATGGAATGACTATCCTGCCGGGAACCGTCAGCAGCCGGAACAGCCACCCCAGAAACCAGCCCGAAAGCGCCACCGTGGGCGAACGGTAAGGCGTGGACGTCCTTTCCAGGGCGGGGACATAAAACCATTCCGGCCCGTCAAGGAATTTCTTCATCCATTCAAATTCTTTATGTATCTTCATTAAAACTCCGTGTTGTATCAGCCTGAATAATTTAATCGTATAGAAATTTGTATTTAATTAATGCAGGTCAGACATTCCTGTCTGACATTTCGCCGGCAGGAATGCCCGCTCTACATTACAAAGAAAGTTCCGGCGCAGCCGGTTAAGTTCTAAACTAATTAAAGTCATTGCCGATGTCCCCGCCGCAGCGCTGCCACGACTGCGGCATCGTCAAAATCTTCCTTTTTGAGCATATTTTCGTCTTTCATCCATTTTTTATGAATAATCCAGGTTAGAA
>CAIMFA010000077.1 GCA_903840185.1 uncultured Lentisphaeria bacterium
TATACTGTAACGGTAACAGAAGTCATTTCCGGAATTCAGGCCGATGTCAATTTTACGGTAAAATAAATTATAAGCCGGCCCGGCTTAGTTTAAACTTATAAATACTGCCTCCAAATCACTGACATATTGATTTGCAGTCATATTCAATATGATAAAAATCAATTTTCATGCTCTTGAATATTCACTAAATTAACGTTAGATTTATACCGTTCACGGGTTTATGCCGGAACGACCGGGTTTAAAGCAGAAGCAATTAACAAAGCGGAACGCTGACACTGCATCGCCGTCCGCTGTAACTTTCAAGGCAAGGGTCTGGTAATGAAAAAAAATTTGTTAATGTTACTCAATATTGTTGTTCTATTCCTGTTTGCGACCACTGTTTTTCTGATGATTTCTTACGTATATAATCTTTCCCCGTTCTTCCGCGGTTTGTTTGAAGGCACAGGCGCCGCCGGTACCGGCGCGGTCGCCGCAGGCGGCACGACGGTCGGACTTGACCCTGAAATTGCGATGTTTTACAGCAAACTGTCTTTCTATATCTTCTCTTCCATCATCGTTATTCAGTTCACCGCGCTGTTTGTCGCGTTCCGGGTTTTTCGCGGACTGAAATTGAGTAAAGAATGTGTTGAGCTGAAGCTGAAAAAGATTGAAAACGCGGATATTTTTCTGGATCTGCCGCTGTACATCGGACTCTTCGGTACAGTATCTTCATTCATTGTAATGACTTTTAATCCCCAGATCAGCCGTCTGATCGCCTATTCCGCCACCCTGATTGGTATTATATTCAGCGTTGTGCTGCGGGTGGCGCTGCAATTCCCGTTGCGTCAGCAGTTGCTGGACATGGCCAATGAGAACAAAAAAACGTCCGGAGATAAATAACCGTGAACCGTTCAATTCTAATAGTCATGTGTGACTTTATTGTATTGTCAGTAATGTCATTCAGCACGGGGGTGGCCCCGGCTAATATGCATTACGGGAGCGGTACGGTTGTCAGCGACCGCACCGCAATAATTATACTCGAAGAACTCAAGCGGAAAAAAGCCACCCTTGAGCTGGCGGAAAAAGAACTGCTTGCCGCGCGCCAGAGCGACGCAAAACTGAAAGAAGTGCAGCAGGAAATGGCCAGAATCCAAGCCCAGATGGAAAAGCTGAAAAAGCCGGAACAGACAGACACGAAAGCTGTCAAGACCCAGATTGACTCCTCTCTGGCCGAACTGGCGAATATGAAGAGCAAATTCTCCGATGCCGATCTGGACATGCTGAGAAAACGCATCGCCATGAATCACGAGCAATTAAATGAAAAGACCGCAAAACTTCTGGCATCCACAGAAGAGCTGCTTAATGTCAAGAACCGTTTGGTCGCGGCCGAGAATCTGCTGAAAGATACCAAAACGGATCTGGATAAGACCAAAAGCTCGCTTAATCAGGCACAGGAAAAGCTGCAGGGAACAGCCAAAGAACTGGATGTCTACAAAGGTAAAGTCACTGAGTCCCAGATAGACCTGTCTTTCACGCGCGGTAAACTGAATGTCACAGAAAAAGAACTGGCGGAGTCCAGGAGCAAGATCGAGAGAAACGTTAAATCCGCGATGCTGACCAATCTGGAACTGGCTGAAACAAAGAAGAAGATGGATGACTTGAAGAATGTCATTAAAAACGCTGTTTCCGACCTTTCCGCCACCCGTTCTGAACTGGAATCCACTAAGCGTGAATATAACGAAACCAGAGAGAAATATGAAAGCAAACAGCGCGAACTGCTGGAGTCCCGCGGATTCCAACAGGCAACCCAGACTGCGCTGGAAGAGACTAAAATCAGGTTGAAAGAGGCGGAAGAGCGTCTGCGCAGCGATGCCCTGCAGAAATATTCTCAGGCTACAGTCAAACTGGACTTCACCATCAAGGAAAAGCGCTTCATGGGCGACTATTCCAGCTCTGAATCATATTATCTGCCGGAAATTGTGATTGGCGAAAAAAATTACCTTGCCGTCAATTTCCGGGTAATTACCGGACTGTTTAAAGACATAACCGGCCATGCCAAAGTATATGATCTCAATTATGCCATCGGGGAGCCGCTGGAAACAGATGCCGGCAAGCTGAAGAAAGTCGACGGCCCGATTTATTCGCTTAATGTTGACAATCGGGTTTGCCTGCTGGAGATACCGCCGACGAAGAAAGCGCTGAAACCTCTCTCTTTCACCCAGTTGAAATCGCGCGGACTGCAGAATCTTTTCCTGTTCAAGCCCAACGACTTTGGTAAACGCACCTGCAATCTGGAAGGCCGGGCGTCGCTTAACCTGTCAGTCGGGGACAAATATTTATACATCAGGAACTCCACCCGCCGTACAGACAGTGAGTTGAAGGCGGAACTCGGAGATCTGATTGTTACCAAAGAGGGTGATTTTGTCGGTCTGATTGTCGCGGTCGAAGACTTTGACCTGGGTAGAAAGCAGGAAGCCAAATGCTTCATCATGCCGGACAATTTCAAAGTTTCCGAAGCGTATGAGATTCCAATCACTAAACCGCAGGATCAGAAGTTATTCCTGGGGTTTATGAAGGCTGTTGAATTTATCTCGGCCAAAGTGGACAGTCTCGGCAAAAGCCAGCGCGACCGTTGAGAAAAAAGGGATTGATCAAGTTTTAATGGCGGCGTTCCGTGGTATTGCGCCCGGGCGGAAATTGCGTATATTATTCCGGAGTGGAAAGAGATATGACTCAGAAATCGTTGGATTCATCAGAATTTCAAAAGACTTTACTGTGCTCGACGATCAGTGATGACGGCGGGGAAATTATTGGCATAGATGAGCTGAAGAACGCGCTGAACCTTGAACATGACAATACAATCAAGCGCTTTTCAGGTATCAAAACTATCGGTCTCGGCGGTATCGGTTCTGTGCTCTCAGGTTACGAATCCTCTCTGAAACGCGATATCGCAATTAAAATCCTCCGGCCGGCATACCGCAGCAAAAAGAAATTTCTCAACCGGTTTATCCGCGAAGCAAGGGCCACCGCCCAGATTGAACATCCCAACATCGTTCCTGTCCATGAACTGGGCGTTATGGATGAGCTGGGTGTTTTCTTCACAATGAAAAAGGTTGAAGGCGAAAACCTGCGGACAGTAATCCAGCAGCTGAACGATAATGATCCCGAATATGTTGCAAAGTATACCAGAACCCGGCTGCTGGAAATATTTATAGCCGCCTGCAACGGTGTCGCGTTTGCGCACAGCAAGGGAATCATTCATCGCGACCTTAAACCGGCCAACATCATGCTGGGAGACTTCGGTGAAGTTCTGGTCATGGACTGGGGGCTGGTGAAATATATCGGCGGCAGAGACCAGCTTGACGAAGATCAGAAAATTGACCTGGAAAGCAATATCGGCGGGTTAGGTTCGAAAGATGACTCCATGATGACGCTGGACGGTTCAATCAGCGGAACTCCGGCGTTCATGGCCCCGGAACAGGCCAGCGGCAGAATCAATGAAATAGATGAACGCAGCGATCTTTACAGTCTCGGCGCGATTCTTTACACCATTCTGACTATGAAATCATCGCCGTTTGATGAAAAATTGACCACGAATGAAGTGCTGAGCCACGTGGTAAACAACTATTTTTCCCCGCCGAGAAAACGTTCCCCCAAGCTGAAAATTCCGAAAGAGCTTGAAGCAATCTGTCTCAAAGCGATGCAGCGGAACAAGGAAGACCGTTATGCTTCGGTCAAGGATCTGATCCGCGACATTCACAATTTTATGGAGAACTATCCGGTTGTCGCGTATCCGGTGCCGCCGATTACCAGATTTGTCAAACTGTGCCGCCGCCGCCCGTTGATCCCGTCGGTATTAGTTGTGTCGATATTCACGTTCCTTACCGCTATGGCAATGTACTATATTGAAAGCAGCACCCGGACCGCGGAATTTCTGAAATTTGCTGATTACAGCATAAATCAGGGGAATGTCTTTCTGGTGCGGGCAAAAAATACCTATATGAATATTCAGGACAGTCTGAGCAAGGAAGAGGATGAGCTTCAGCCGGACAAGGAATCCAAATTGAAAGAGGATCTGACCAAACTCATTGCCGAATTCAATAATCAATACGACCTGGCGATTGAGTTTCTAACCCGGATCGAAGGACTCGGGCTGAAACACGAACAAATTACTTCAAATCTGGCAAAAATCTTCAAAAACAGGCTGGAATTCAGTATAATGACCGGCAACAACAATGAAACCAGGAAATTAATTGAAATGCTCCGGCTCCGCCGGCGCAAAGCTTTCTATGACATTATTGAAAATGACAGTCAGCTTTTTGAGAGTGTAAAAATGA
>CAIMFA010000078.1 GCA_903840185.1 uncultured Lentisphaeria bacterium
TGCAAAATTCTATTTTTGTATAGAGAGACTGAGATTCTCTGGGATGATAACTTCAGCGCTGCTAAAGTATGTCCAATCAAAATATGGCGAGAGAATAGAATAAAAATCTTCATTCATTATAATTCCCTCCACGCTCCATAGCGCAGGATATTCATGGTATTTCCCATATGGAATGCTGATTTGAATTTCTTTAGTAACATCAAGAAGGGACTTTGTATTCCAAGTATAAGCTGGATAGTCATTATGGACATCCGACAATTTCGGTGTTAACAATTCATAATATGGCGATATTACTTAGTGCAATGATGGCTCGTCTGGTGTTTCTGCTACTTCTTTGAGCATATCGTAGTAATCGCAAGGAACGCCATCTAAGCTTCCGACCTCATAAACTCTTTTATAAAGTCTATCAAACGTCACTTGAAGAAAAGACACATTTTCAAATTTGTTCCTTTCAATTTTATCTTTCAATAGTTTTGAAATAATAAAATTTCTACCAGGCATAAAAATATCAGAAATAGAATAAACATTTTTATCAAGAATCAATGGAACAAACTCACTGTCTCCAATGTTGTTTGGTCTTATGCGTGTTTGCTTGGGAGATTCCTCCCCATGAAACATTAAATAATGATATGCTTATTTTGTCTTCCTGCCATGAAAACCCGACCTTTTTCTCTAAAAGTATATATTTCATTTTGAGGCTCCATAAGTTATTGTTAATAGATAGTTTAGATACATATATCAGAGTCAATCTGCAGTCATCGGATACAAAACTTCAACTTTTGTGTTTTCGTGCAATAGTTCATTATTTTTCCGCCTCTTTCTGCTCTTTTGTTTTACTTCCCCGGCAACATTCCTTCAACTGTTTAATCGCTTCATGGGGTGAATTGGTGATTAATACGTTTCGTCAGGCTTCCGGTCGAGGTTCAGATAGTAACGAGTACCCTTCAACTGCCCGGTTTTGCTCATGGCCTGCATGGACAACAGCTCCGCGAGATCACGGGTTGCGGTTGCGCGTGACGTCCTGGAGATGCTGATGTATTTTTCCGCACTGAGTCCGCCGGCAAAGCCGTCCGGACCTTCCTGAAACATACGGGAGACCACTTTCGCCTGCCGTTCGTTGAATGCTCCGCGAAATCTGTCATAGAATTTTGCTTTTGCAATCAGGAAATCAATCCTGCTGACAGTCCTTGATGCCGCTTCCATTACCGTTTCAGCAAAGAACAACAGCCATGCGGTAATTTCGTTATCACGGCTGGCCCGTTCCAGTGCGGAATAGTAAGCCTTTCCGGCATGTTCAATCGCGAATGCCAGAGCGATCAATGTCGGCTGGCCCAGACACTGTGCCAGGGCTTTCTCCGCAATCGCCCGGCCAATCCGGCCGTTGCCGTCCTCGAACGGATGGATGCTGACAAAGTAAAGATGGGCGGTTCCAGCCCGGGCCAGAGCCGGAAGCGGCGTATTGCCATCCGGAGCCGAGGCGTTGAACCAGCGGATAAATGCGTCCATTTCCTGCTTCACCCGGTTTGAAGGCGGCGCCTCGAAGTGGATGACCGGTTCATGGATGGAGCCGGATACCACTTGCATGGGTTCGCTATGCGTCCGGTAGCCGCCAACTTCGACCAGGTCGCGCCGGCCTCTGGTCAGGTCTTCATGCCAGGCAAAAAGTATATCATGGGTCAACGGAGACCCGCAGGTTTCGTAAAGGTTTACCATCATCTCCGCATGCCCCTGTTCGGCAGCGGAGACCCGGCGGTGATCGGTCTGCAAGCCGAACTGCCTGCGAATTGACGACTGGAGGCTGTCACGGTTCAGGTATTCCCCCTCAATCTCCGCAGTCTTCAAGGCTTCATCGCTGATTAAATCAATTGTCAGAACCTGTTTTTCATTCAGTGCGAGATGTTTGACCGCCCCGTACAATTCTCCGGACTGGCGGAGAAAACGATTCTCCAGCGGTGAGAGCGTTTCGATATTGTATCGGAAGCGGGGCCAGTCAGCCTGTTGCCAATTCCATGTCATGAGCAATACCTCAATATTTTATAACTCATAAAATAGCCCATATATGAGTTATATCAAGTTTGGTTATGCATCAACCCGAAATATGTTTCACGCAACTTGCCGCCTGTGGCGGGTAAATCTTTCGTGGTTAATTTCCCCCGTCCGAGATCATGAGTTTTAAAAAAGCATTTTACGGTATTGTTTGAGATTAGCTACCCCATTTGTGTTGACAAAAATACTAATTAGTAAAAGCGCATCAAACTGACGCGAGAAAACAAAAACTGATAAAACCCGGAGACAGGCATCAGGGGGAAGTTCTAAAGTTCTAAAGTTGGAAAGTACAGGGAGTCATGCAGTCCATTAGGTACATATTATATTGTCCATAAAGTCCATAGTTCCGCTGCTTAACCGCCGGAACGGGGGGAGCGCTGGGAATAATGGGAAGAATGAGAATAATGTGAAAAAGCATTGTGCAAAGTAGTTGTCCAAAATGCGGGTAGCCCGAAGTTGCGAGAGAGTGCCCCGCCTGCGGGTCCCGCGAATGCGGGAGAGAAAAGTATGGAACCGGAAAAACATTCTGTACAGCGGTGTCCAGAATGTCCAAAATGAGGCAAGATGGTGTCCAAAATGGGGACAGATAATTGAAAATGGAAAATTGAGAATTGAAAATGATAAAACATGAAAACTGGCTGTTCTCCGTGCCTTTGTGCCTTCGTGCGAGACATGGATTTAAAACGGTTCTGCACATGGCTGTCCAAAATGAGGCTACAGTGTCCAAAATGTTGTTTGAAAATTGTAAACGGTTGTGTTCAACGACTCTCTAATTCCTCGGAGTGGATGTCCAAAATGGAAAAAATGTGACTGGTGAATAGTGAATGGTAAAATATCTTTGTGTCTCCGTGCCTTCGTGCGAGACATGGTTTTAATGGTTCTGCACAGGACTGTCCAAAATGAGCGTGACCAGTGTCCAAAATGTTTTGTTGCAGCGCCGTCCGTGCCGGACGGCTGGTTCCTGAACCTGAGCGCTGTTCCGGGAAGTTCTTTGAAAACTATATATGCACAGGACTGTCCAAAATGAGGGTAAGTGGTGTCCAAAATGGGGGACTGCAACGGACAAAACGGACTGGGGAGAAATCCAGGACACCCATAAGCCCCATCGGACCTATAGGCCCCATAAGCCCCATGAAAAAGTATGCAGACAGGGTGTCCAAAATGAGGTAGAGCAGTGTCCAAAATGGTACAGGGTGGTACAGGAGCGTTTTTTATTTGTCTCCGGTATAGACTTCAATGCCCTGGATGATTTCATCCAGTACGGCTTCATACCCCGGCAGCAGATCTTCATCTTCTTTGGCGCGTTCCAGCGGCACGGCGGTGGACGGCGCGGAGGGGGCGAAGACGGTGCAGCTGTCCGGAACCTGCTCTTTGGACAATTCAAAGGTGCCGATCTTTTCCGCCAGCGCAATGCCTTCGCTCTTGTCCATGCCGATCAGCGGACGGAGGACCAGCATGTTGACGGCGTCATTAATCGTATTAAGATTGACAATGGTCTGGCTGGCGACCTGGCCGACGGATTCTCCCGTCACCAATGCCATACAGCCGGTTTTACGCGCCACTTTCTCGGCGATGCGGAACATCATCCGGCGGTAAAGGACGGTGCGGTGCCGGGGATTGCAGTTGTCGCGGATCAGCTTTTGAATCGGCGCCAGATTGCAGATGTGCAGCTTGCCGGGACGCTGGAAAAGGTTCAATTCGACGGCGATCCGTTTCACTTTGTCAATCGTCACCTGCGGCGTATATGGCGCGCTGTGGAAGGTGATGTAGTCAACCCGGCAGCCGCGTTTCATCGTCATATAGCAGGCAACCGGCGAATCAATGCCGCCGGACAGCAGCGCCAGCACCGGGGAATTACAGCCCACCGGCAGTCCGCCCGGCCCCTGGAATGATTCATAAAAGACGAACGCGAATTCGTCACGGACCTCGCAGCCGACAGTTACGTCGGCATCCGTCAAATTGACTTTCAGCCTGCCGTCACCATATTTAATGGCAACGACTTTGGCCAGCCGGAGTTCGATATCCTTGGAGATAAGCGGAAATTTTTTATTGCTTCTGGTCGCCCGGATGCGGAAAGCCGGAACCGTCTTTTTCGCCATTGCTGCCTGGATGAACGGATCGCAACTGCCGTCAACCGCGCCGCAGATCTCTTCTATATCCAGTCCGCACATGATGACCGGGGAGAACGACTCGATGCCGAACGCTCTGGGAAGCTGCGCTTTGATGATATCCAGTTCGCTGTCGGCAAACGGGCGTCTTGACGAATGCTGCACCCAGATTCTGCCTCTGACCCGCGACACTTTGACGTCATCGACAGTTTTGAGCAGGTCGTAGATATTTTCAACCAGCCGGTTTTCAAACATCGCCCTGTTATTGCCTTTGATCGCTATTTCGTTATAGCGGCAGATGATTGCGTTAAACATGATTTGTTATGCGTCCTTCAGGTTGAAACCAAGCTCCCGGAGCGCGGAAATGATTCCCGGATTCAGGTTTTTGACGGTTACGGTATAATAAGGAAATTCGCGGCGGAGCGGATAGTCGCCGCGCTGTTTTTCAAACGTCTCCGGTGACGCCAGCAGTCTGGAGTAATCATCTTTGACGTTATAGCTGACCTTTACCGCTTCCAGCAGGGTTTTCTCAAAAGTTCCCTGATCCGCAAGCGCGATTGCGCGAATGTCGGGGCCGGGAACATGTGACGGATACCAGTCTTTGAGTTCCAGATTGAAGAACCGGCAGAGCGCGTTGACGCTCATGGCGGTGCCGTTGGCCTTGCCGTCAGTCGAATATCCGGCAATATGGGGGGTGCCGTAGTCAAGCAGCCGCAGCAGTTCAACATCAATCTCCGGCTCATTTTCCCAGACGTCCAGCACCGCGCCGCGAATAGCCTTTGCCTGCAACGCTGCTTTCAAGGCGGCATTGTCGCAAACTTCACCTCTGGAGGAATTTATAAAGAATGCGCCGGGTTTAAGTTTTTTAAGGAAGTCAGCATCCGCCAGGTGGTAAGTCCGGTCTTTGCCGGTTTCAGTCAACGGCACATGTAAAGTGACGAAGTCTGATTCAGACTGGATGCGTTCGAGACTGACGAACTGGTCGGCGCCTTCTTTTTCAGCGCGGGGCGGGTCATTCAGCAGTACATTCATGCCCAGCGCTCTGCCGGCGGCGGCGACTTTCGAGCCGACATTGCCGACACCGACCACGCCCAGGGTCCTGCCGCGCAGCGAAAGACCGTGATCAACAGCAAGATTGAGCAGTACGGATGTGATATACTGTTTGACGGAACCGGAATTGCAGCCCGGCGCATTGGTCCAGGCGATTCCGGCGGCGTCAAGGTACTCTGTATCAAAATGATCGAAGCCGATGGTGGCCGTCGCGATGAATTTAACTTTCGACCCGGCCAGCAGCTTTGCGTTACATTTCGTCCGGGTCCGGGTGATTAAAGCATCGGCGTCTTTGACATCTTCCAGGCCGGTTTTGCCGCCGGGCAGATAC
This sequence comes from uncultured Lentisphaeria bacterium, assembly GCA_903840185.1. Classification (GTDB taxonomy): domain Bacteria; phylum Verrucomicrobiota; class Lentisphaeria; order Victivallales; family Victivallaceae; genus CAIPAT01. The sequence continues at coordinate 5,536 of CAIMFA010000078.1, forward strand.
ACAACGGAGTCACAATATGGTTCAAGCACCCCTTTAAGCAAAGGAATCTTATCGTCAGCAACAACTTTCATCTTGATTCTTCCTGGTTATGCCATTTTCAGCAGGGCGTCGCGTCCGGACATGCCTTTGACGATTCCGTTCTTTTCCGCGGCGGCGCTGACATTGACCACGGTCGCGTTCAGCATGTCATCGTAAGTCTGGACGCCGGTGACAATGGCAACGGTCTCCTGAAGCCTGTTGGCGGTATCAATGCTGAAATAACCACAGCCGAGAAACCCGTGTTTCGCTTTGATCAGAAGAATATTGGCCGACTGGGTCGGAATTCTATACCCTTCAAACTCATATTTATCGACAATAATTTTTTTCATAAGCCGTTTTTCCTGTAAAATTGATTTGTAAAGAGGTGAATAATTACAAATTTATGCTATAATTAACTTTATTTGCAGAACATATACAATATCCCGCTTTTGAAAAAAAGCTAAGGAGCTGTTAAGAAATAATCTTGGCAAGTCTCGCGAAAGATCCCGAAGGCATTCGGGAGAAACGCGAAGACGTCAAGGTTGTTTTTAAACGGTTCCAGAGGATAAATTAAATAAGAATAAACGGAGCAAGGCGATGGAAGAAAGTTTTTTGCAGTCAAATTTCGCTGAACGGCTGGGCGGTTCGTCATTCGGCAAAGACACCAAAATTTACAAGTTTGAGAAGATCAAACGGGCGAAACGCGCCGCTATGAAAGCCCATCCCGGCGTCAAACTGATAGACATGGGTATCGGCGAACCTGACGACA